>DATIGG010000346.1:0-2390 GCA_035454825.1 Thermodesulfobacteriota bacterium
CAGCACGCATTGAAAAGGAGCCTTGATGACGGGGTGATGAGCTGCGTCAACGCGGTCGGCGTTGAGGTCAATACGGCAAGTAAGCAACTCCTCACCTATGTTTCCGGACTGGGGCCCCAGCTCGCCAAGGCGATCGTGGGATATCGAAATGAACATGGGCCCTTTGGCTCAAGGGAGGGATTGAGAAAGGTTCCTCGCCTGGGCCCAAGGGCATTCGAGCAGGCAGCCGGGTTTCTCCGGATCCGGGGTGCGGAAAACCCTCTTGACGCAAGCGCTGTTCACCCAGAAAGTTATCCCATCGTTGAAGCCATGGCAGGTGACCTTAGCTGCTCGGTAAGCGATCTGATGAGGAGTGAAGATCTCCGGAGACAGATCGACTTGAAGCGGTACATGACGGAAATGGTGGGTCTGCCCACGCTCAATGACATTCTGATCGAGCTTGCCAAGCCAGGACGGGACCCCCGGGAGCAATTTGAACCCTTTGCCTTCACAGAAGGAGTCGAGAAGATTGAGGATGTTAAGCCGGGTATGAGACTCCCAGGAATTGTTACTAACATCACAGCCTTCGGCGCCTTTGTAGATATCGGCGTTCATCAGGACGGCCTGGTTCACATCAGCGAGCTTTCAAATCGCTTCGTTAAGAACCCGAATGAGATGGTAAAGGTCCACCAGAAGGTAATGGTGACCGTGCTCGATGTGGATGTTGAGCGAAAGCGGATTTCCCTCTCCATGAAAGGTGATCCCCTGCAGATCGTAAAGAGGCGAGAAGAAAATGTGAGCAGGGCAAAGGATGGAAAGGGTGAAAGAAGGGAGCCGGTTCGTAAAGAAAAAACTGAGAAACGGTTTTCCAATTCTCCCTTCGCAGATGCGCTAAAGAACGGAAGCGGTTTTTGAATAGGCGTCAGGGCTTGGGAGCAAAAAGGTGATGAATCGTTCGGTTCAACATCCTGGCTCCTCTTACCTCTGTTTCAAAAAGAGGAACGATCGCCCTCACCCGATCGCCAAAGATTTTCCAGACCTCCGCCATGTGTTCGTCCTGCATCTTAACCCGATTGAGAACAAACTCTGCGGCATCCTTCCCGACCTGTTCTTTTTGAATCAGTCCATTGACGATGACGCCTCCCACTGGAATCCCAAATTCATGGAACCAGTTGATGAACCGGGTGATGACTGCAATGGGAAGGCTCTCAGGCAAGGTTACAAAGAAGAAGGCAGTTAGGGCTGCATCTGTAAGCAGGCCCTTTGCATGGCTCATCCTGTCTTTAAAGCCTAACAGGTAGTCCAAAAGGGGATCCTTTTCCTCCTTTTTTGAGAAGGAGAGTATTTCTCGAAGGGATTTTGCCTCTTCCCTGCTCTTCAGCATCTTTTCGACCCACAGGGAGTAAACTTTCGACATTCCCAAGAGACGTCTTGCATTGGCGGTAGGAGCGGTATCGAAGACATAAAACTCATATTCATCCTTGAACATGAGATCCATCATGTTCTCGAACATGGCCGATTCTTCAAAGGCCGGATTCATGGTGGCTGATTCGATGAAATCTTCCGCCTTCGTTGTGATGTCTGCGAATTTCAAAAACCAGTTGATCTTCTCACGGATCTCCCGCTTGGACCGCTCGATCGTATCTCGTGTGTCGATCTCAAAGGCATAGCATTTCTCTTCGTCGCATACGACAGCGGCTTTTCCAAAAACATCCTTCTCCAAGAGGTTGGAGAGGCTATGAACAGGATTGGTAGAGGCAAGCAGGGTTTTCTTTCCCTGTTTGGCTGACCAAAGGGCTGCTGCGCCTGCCATGACCGTCTTTCCAACGCCTCCTTTTCCTCCAAAGAAGATATATTTCAGCCGGGGGCGCTCCTTCATGAATTTGTCCATATTGATTGTGATCTGGTTCACGGTAAACCCCTCTATTTCATTAAGTAGTGTCTGTTTGTCAAGTGCTCTGGCCGTCATGCCGGACCTGATGCGGCATCCAGGAAGTCTTAAAAAGACTGGGTTGCGGCTTTCGCCGGAACGACGCTTCTAATTGAGGATGACAATTTATGGCCAGGCTCCAAGTAATCCATAATCAGGTACGAGCAATCAGTAATCGACGTCAGTCGATTCCCCCAAACATGGCCCCAGCCATCTTTTCAATCATGGGAAGACCCGTAACATCGCGCTCCATCTCCGGAACCTGTGCCAATATCTGATTCTTAAACGTGGTATCGATGACCTTCAGATAGTGTTCCTGCATCTCCAGGCGGTTCTTAAGGTATTCGGGAATATTCTGATTCTTCAAACTCAGGGGCAAGACCCGGTTAATGATATAGCCGCTCAAAGGAACGTCAAATTTCGCAAAAAGTTCCGCGGCCTTTACAGTATCCCTGATCACCATCTCTTCAGCAGTGACGAC
>DATIGG010000347.1:0-6915 GCA_035454825.1 Thermodesulfobacteriota bacterium
ATCTTCTCGGGCGATTGTTCGAAAAGCTGAATGAATCGCTGAGGGATGATTCCTTTCGTCAAAAAAGATATTCCGATTTGATGGCTTAAGAGAATCCGGATCACTTCATAGGTGAGCTCAAGAATATCGGGATGGGTTTGAAAGCAATCTGAAGAAGTATTCAGGATCACCCATGGAAGGATGGTCTTTTTTCTGTGAAACTCTGTTCTTAAGAGATCGGGCAGATTCGTATAGAGGTAAACTTCACCTGCTTTTGGGGCTTGGCTGTATCCCCGTGCATAACAGTAGGTGCATCGAAAGAGACACCCACTGGTGATATTAAGGGTTGGGATTCCATTAAGGCAACCAAACCGGGCAGGAGTAAGGACCCTTCCCGTTCTTAATCTTGGAAGAACCGCGTCATCCTCCATAAGATCAATTTGCTACGTGAAGGCAAAGACATCAATCCATATCTTTTCCCAGAAGTACGGGGATGTCAACATCTAATTCGAAGTAATTGACATCAGAAGAGCTTTCAGTGATATTTTTACTTGTGTAATCGTATAACGGTTTTTCCGGAAGTGGGATAAACATTCGAGAGATGGAGAAGCAAACAGCTCCCAAGATACTGGTTGTCGATGATGAGAAGGATACGGTTGACATGATCAGAACCCTGCTTGAATTGGAGGGTTACCAGGTTTTTTCGGCCGCGTCCGGGGAAGAGGCAATCGGTTTTTTGGAAAGGGAACGGCAGAGGTCCCCTGAGTTCGAAACTCCGGTAGACTTGGTCCTTCTCGACATCGTTCTGGGCGATTTGGATGGGAGGGACATTTGCCGGAAGATCAAAGGGGATGAGGAATTAAAATTTATCCCTGTCATCATCCTCACTGTCCGAACGAGTCTCCAGGATAAGATCCAAAGCCTCAATATCGGGGCAGACGATTATCTCACCAAACCCTTTATTAACGAAGAGTTGCTGGCAAAGGTCCGGGTGATGCTCCGGATTAAGAGCCTTCACGAGGAATTAAGGAGGGAGAAGAACAAGAACATCCTGCTCGCCCAGGCCCTGGAGAAACGTTACAGCTTTGGGAATATTGTAGGCAAAAACAGTCGGATGCATGAGATCTATGAGTTGATCTCGGATATCTCAAACACCGATTCGACCGTCCTGATTCAAGGGGAAAGCGGGACGGGCAAAGAGCTCATTGCCAGGGCCATCCATTTCAACAGCCATAGAAAGAATAAGCCTTTTATCGTTGCCAATTGTTCCGCTTACTCCCAGAACCTGTTGGAGAGTGAGCTCTTTGGCCACGAGAAGGGAGCTTTTACCGGGGCCATTCGGCGAAAGATCGGACGATTTGAGATGGGCCATGGAGGATCGATCTTTCTTGACGAGATCGGTGAGGTTTCGCCTCCGACCCAGATCCTGCTCCTCCGGGTCCTGCAAGACCATCGGTTTGAGCGGGTAGGCGGAGAGGAAACCCTTGAGGTCGATGTCAGGGTTATTGCCGCGACCAATAAAAACCTGACTGAAGAGATGAAGAAAGGAACTTTTAGGGAGGATCTCTACTACCGGCTGAATGTGATTCCCATCTTCGTTCCTCCCCTTCGAGAGAGGAAAGATGATATCTCCCTGTTGGCTTCCTATTTCCTGCAAAAAATCAGTCAAGATAAGAGGAGGGAGTTTACAGGGTTTTCTCCCGAGGTCATGGAGATCTTTCTGGCCCATCCGTGGCCCGGGAATGTCAGGGAACTTGAGAATGTAATCGAACATGCAGTCATTGTGGCTAAACAGGACAGGATATTGCCGAAAGACCTTCCCCAATCCCTTCCTCAAAGGCTATCGCCTGAGCAAAAGCTCGTTTCTCTGAAGGATTTTGAGAGAAGCCTCATTCTAAAGACCTTAGAGGAGACGCATTGGAATAAACATCAGACAGCAAAAAAGTTGAAAATTAATCGTTCATCCCTCTATGGCAAGATAAGGCGCTATGGGCTTACAAGAGAATGAAAAATACACGCTACGGTCTAAAAATAAACAGAGGTATAATTATTCGATAACATTGAATATTTAACCATAATCCCACTTTTAGTCTCTAAGAATTGCTTCAAATGTAAACACTGCCACCTATAGTCAATATCCTCATTCAAATCTCTTAAGTCCTACAATTGATGGTGTCGTAAAAAGTTTTAGAATGCTCAGTTTTTTCATTCAGGAAGAAGCCGGAATTCATTTTTTTCGAATACTTACAAATTCCATGGACTCCGGTTTTCACCGGAGTGACGACCTTTTGCGATTGTATCATGAAAATAGAGAATGCCCATAAATGCCGTCTTCAATCAGAAGTGTCATTCCAGAGAAAGCGGGAATCCAGAACTCATTGAAATAACTTGATTCTTGCTTCCGCAGGAATGACGAAACGTAGAAAAATTGACTCTTTACGAAACCATCATAATTAGAGTCTGTCCATAAACTGCGGTTTCGATAAAAAAGCGTCATTCCGGCGAAAACCAGAATCCAGTTCTTTCAAGACTTTCTGGATGCCGGATCAGGTCCGGCATGACGGCCCAGGCAGTTTATAAACAGACACTAATTAATTATGACCTTATGATAAAGTTTTATCTGACATCAGGAGATCAGGCTTGCTTCAGCATTCAACAAAATCAACCACTTACGATACCATGAAATCATTAAATCCCGAGATAAATTCAGAACTTTGGAGATGGGTGAAAGATGAGAATTGTTTGGGAAATCATAACAAAATCCATTTGCCATAGGCCAATTTTCACGGAGGCTCTTGATTTGGTATAAAAATTGCTGTAAATATATTGACTCATCAAAGATCCTTGGTTTGGAGGGTGTCATGAAATGTCATCGTTGTGGTGGGGTTATGGTCTACGAAAAGTTCTATGGCTGGTGTGAAGAATTTTTTGGATGGCGCTGTGTTTTGTGCGGAGAGATCGTAGACCAGATAATCCTTGAGAATCGACTTGGGCAGAAACGTTAGTATCCCTTTCAAGAGGGTTTGAACGTTGATTTCGTCTTGGAAGGGGTTTCCCATGGCAGCAAAGATCTGTGTAGTGGACCATGATTTAGCCAGCCGAGGATACATAAAAGAGTGTCTGGAAGGGATAGGTCATCAGGTCGTTGTTTTGGATAACGGCTTTCAAGTAAAGCCTTTTCTCTCTTGTGAAAAATTCAACATCTTTATCCTCAATATAGACACGCCAGGGGTTAGAGAAAAAGACCTTCTTTTCGATATTAAGAAAGCGACCCAGTCGCGTATCCTCCTCATCGTTTCAGAAAGAGGGGACACATTTCTTAAAGACGCGATCGATCTGGGGGTCTATGGGTTTATCTATAAACCTTTTAACCATCAGGAGGTTTGCACGATGGTTAATCATTTGGCCCGGTAGAGGAGCGGGAAAAGAGGAGATCTGGCGACATACCTACCAACTAAAGATTGCCTGCCTTAACAAATTCATCAGTTTATTGTCTGAGTAGAAAGACGGTTTTCTTTTTCACTCCTATCGGTGAATGAGATGTGGTAGAATGGTGTGTGGGTTATCTTGCTTGATTTTCTTAATAATTGGGGAAGCTTTCCGAAGAGGACTAATCAGAGAGGTTCATGTTATCCTTAGAGTGAACCGGAAAGGAGTTTAGGATGGGAGAGAAGAAGGGTTGGAAGGTGAAGACCTTCACGACGGAACTGAAGATATTCCAGACGATGAAAGAATTGGAAACCCTGGATAACCAGGTCAACCAATTTATCTCAGAAAACAGGGTAAAGAAAGTCATCTCTGTCAGTGATACAGCGACCACAGACAGTAATGGCGCAACCATCGGGTTAATCCGTGTTCTTACTTACGAGACTTAGAAAGGTGACAGCATGGTTAAATGGGAATATCAGATTACCATCCATGAATTGCCAGGGCTGCAGGTCGGCGGACAGGAGAAAGGGATCGAATGCGATCAGACAGGCCAGTGTTTTGTCCCTTACGATGCTGTCTCTGGAGGTGTTGGCTGGTTAGAGAGCCTCTTCCGCGAGAGGGGAAGAGAAGGGTGGGAGTTAGTTCAATCGGGGTATCATCAAAGGGAGCTCTTCTGCATATGGAAGAAGATGGTCGAAGCCGGGCAGAAGGGTTGAAAAGATTTATCCTCTCCCAGATCGAGGAACGAGGCCCTATCCCTTTTTCCCAGTTTATGGAATGGTGTCTGTACCATCCTGATTTTGGCTACTACCAGACAGAGGGGGCGAAGATTGGGAAGGAGGGCGATTATTACACGAACTCCTGTGTCCATCCTCTCTTCGGGTACCTGATTGCAAAACAGCTCTCCCAGATGTCGGAGATCTTGGGAGGAGAAGCTTTTGATGTTATTGAAATGGGGGCAGGCCGCGGATTTCTCTGTAAAGACATCCTTCACTGGGCAAGAGAGAAGGCGCCTTCTTTTTATCAGCGTCTTCGTTACACGCTCATCGAGACTGCCTCCCATTTTTTGGAAGAGCAAAAAAAAAGATTGCTAAAAGAGGAAGCCGCAAAGGTCTTCTGGATGAGCCCGGAGGCCATGGAGAAAGGAAAGAATCTTTTTGAAGGCTGCTTTCTGTCCAATGAACTTGTGGATGCTTTTCCTGTACACAGGGTGACGCAGGATCAAGGAATCTTGAAGGAACTCTACGTTACTCAACGAAACGGCAACTTTGAGGAGCAATGGGAAGGGCCCTCTGATCTCCGGATTAAGGATTATTTCGAACGGATGGGAATTACCCTCCAAGAAGGCCAAAAGGCAGAGGTGAATCTCCAGGCCCTGGATTGGATAGAGGGGGCAGGGCGATGCTTAAAACGGGGTTTTGTTCTTACCATCGATTATGGTTGCCTTGCTGAAGAGCTCTATGCTCCTTACCGCCGTGAGGGAACACTTCTCTGCTATTCTAACCATCGGATCTCAGAAAATCCATATGAGAGGATAGGGAAACAAGACATCACTTCCCATGTCAATTTAACAGGATTGATCCGAAAGGGAGAAGAGGCAGGGTTATTATTAACAGGCCTTGTTCCTCAGTATCGTTTTCTCTTAGGATTGGGGTTCCTTGAAGAGATGGAGGCGATGGGGAAGGAAATGTCTGATCTTGACCGGATGAAGCTACATCTTTCATTGAAACATTTGATCGAACCCGAGGCAGGAATGGGCGAAGTCTTTAAAGTGCTGATCCAACATAAAGGGGTCGAAAGTCCCAAACTCGATGGATTGAGAGAACTTTGTTCGATACGATAACTCCATCGAGGGTTTGGAGTTGGAGGATAGATGAAGGTTTTAGGAATCTTAGGAAGTCCGAGAAAAGGTGGCAACACAGAGCTGCTTCTTGAAGAAGCCCTGAAAGGGGCTGAGGCTGAAGGGGCGGAGATAGAACGCCTTCGGCTGACCGAATACAACATCATCCCGTGCAAGGAATGTCTTGCTTGTTATAGGGATGGGAATTGTATCATTCTGGACGACATGGCGAAGATCTATCCAAAACTCCTCGAGGCTGATATCATTATCCTGGCTTCTCCCATTTTCTTCTATGGCGTTACGGCATGGGCAAAGGCGCTGATCGACCGATGCCAGGCCCTCTGGGCCAGGAAGTACCAACTGAAGGACCCCTCTCTTGGGAAGGAGGGAAAACGGAGAAAAGGTTTTTTCATCTCTACGGGTGGAACGAAGGGACAGAGAGTATTTGAAGGAGCGATTCTCACTGCCAAATATTTTTTCGATGTCCTGAATGCGGAGTATGAGGGTGAGCTGGTTATCCGGGAGGTGGATGCCAAGGGGGATATCCTGAAACATCCAGAGACACTCCGGCAGGCCTTCGAGGCCGGAAGGAAGCTGACCTTGGGCCCGGAGAAAGAAGAATGAAGGTGAATTTATCCGAATCCACTCCCTGATGTGGGAAGCGGGGCAAGGGGAGCATTTTACGTTCTGAATTTCAAATTTGAAAGAGGAGGTGAATTGAATGACTCAATGGCAATGTTCAAATTGCGGTTATACGTTTGGAGCAGATACCCCTCCCAATCAATGCCCCTCTTGCAAGCAGGCCTGCACCTTCAGCGACGTGACCTGCTACATACCCGATTGCGGGGGATCGGGAAAGATCGACCCAAGGCTTGTCACAGGGAAAAGAGATAGCATAAAGAAGAGGGAATAACTACATTAAAGGGTGAAGGGAGGTTAAATTCATGCGACTCAAAGGGAAAAAAGTGCTTATTCTTGCTGAGAATAATTATCAAGAGATGGAATTATGGGTTCCCTATTACCGATTGAAAGAAGAGGGGGCAGAGGTCACTTTGGTAGGGTCAGGAAGCAGTCGGACCTATACGAGTAAATGCGGATATCCGGTGGATGTGGAGAAGGAAGCGAAAGAGATCGATGTGGCCAAGTACGATGGTGTCGTCATCCCTGGAGGGTATGCGCCGGATCTGATGAGGCGATATCCGGAAATGGTAAGGATCGTACGGGAAGCCCATGAGAGGGGAAGGGTAGTCGCTGCCATCTGCCATGCGGGCTGGATGCTTGCTTCTGCAGGGATTTTGAAAGGAAAAAAGGCAACCTGTTTCTTTGCGATCAAGGATGACCTCATCCATGCAGGGGCGGATTATGTGGACGCAGAAGTGGTGAAAGATGGGAAACTGATTACGTCGAGAA
Source organism: Thermodesulfobacteriota bacterium (assembly GCA_035454825.1). Classification (GTDB taxonomy): domain Bacteria; phylum Desulfobacterota; class BSN033; order BSN033; family UBA1163; genus DATIGG01. The sequence continues at coordinate 6,659 of DATIGG010000347.1, forward strand.
AACCCGACGATCTCCCGGCCTTTTGCAGGGAAATCATTGAGGCCCTGGCGAAATGACAAGCTCCAGTGGACATAAGACAAGCGGGTATAAGGCCGTAACCCTGACAGGGGTACGGGATAAGATCTTCGATTGAAAAATCTATCCAAACGATCATGCCCTACAGGGCACCACGAAGCATGAAAATGAGCACCCCCCCCCACCCCTCCCCCCTCCGAGGGGGAGGGTGAGGGTGGGGGGGTAGATTTCTTGGACTATCA
>DATIGG010000348.1:0-4738 GCA_035454825.1 Thermodesulfobacteriota bacterium
GAGGCTGAAGATAATCCAGAGATTGAGGGCAAAACTAAGGGTGAGGCAGAACCTAAAGAATCCCGTCTCTTTCTGGCAGTATTCAAGAATGCCGATCAGGCCAGAAGCGCCATAAGAGTCTTCAAGGATTATCTTTCAAAGAAAGGGAAGGTCCACCCAAAGATTCCTGCAGGGTTTGGACCCAATGCTCTGGAGGGAGAAGATCCATACCATGGAAAGGTTCTTGTGGTTCAAAAAGGGTTTTATCTAATCGGCACTGTAGGTTTTGAAAGAGAAGAGAAAGCCGAGAAAAGACTGGTTGAGATGATGCGAAACATGAAGTAATCAGCTTTCGGATTTAGGGTCCCGTCGTTTGCTGGCTTGCCATGGCAGTTTTTGAGTTTCTGGATTCAATCGGAAGCTTTATCCGGAAAGTGGTCCCTTTCCCCCCTTCGCTTTCCACCTTAATGTCCCCGCCATGGCTCTGAATGATGCCGTAGCTGATGGCAAGCCCCAACCCTGTCCCTTTTCCCGTCTCCTTGGTTGTAAAGAAGGGATCGAAGAGTTTCGAAAGGTGTTCCTTTGAAATGCCCGCTCCGGTGTCCGTGAAGGAAACCTCTGCTGTTCCATCCTTCGATTCTGTTTTGATCGTCAGCGTGCCACCCTTTTTTGACATGGCATCTCCTGCATTGAGGATGATATTCATAAAGACCTGCTGAATCTGATCCCCATCCAAGTACAGCATCGGTAGATCGGTCTTAAATTGCTTGATAATCTGAATATTTTGAAAGGGGGCCTGTTGTTCAACGAGGCGAATCGTCCTCTCGATCAGAGTATGGATATCCCACTCCTTCTTATCCGGCTTCCTTTGGCGGGCAAAATCTAAAAGCCCCTTGACAATGTTCCGGCATCGAGAGGTCTGTTGGACAATCGTTTCAAGATCCTTTTTCCATGGATGCGTCTCATCGACCTTCTTGAGAAGGAGGGAACTGAAAGTGAGGACTCCGGTGAGAGGGTTATTGATCTCATGGGCCACGCCGGCCGCGAGCTCTCCCAGGGCAGCCATTTTCCCGGCATGGATGAGCTGGTCTTGAACCTGCTGAAGTTCATGAGTCCTCTCCTGAACACGGTGCTCGAGAGTCTGTGTCCATCCCTCGATGGCATCGCGAGACCGCTTTAGTTCAGTAATCATATTATTGAAGGATTCTGAGAGTTCTCCGAGTTCATCATGGGACCTGATCGATACAGCCTGATCAAGATTTCCATCTGCAGCCTTCTTGGTCGCGACCCGGAGTTTATCGATGGGTCGATTAACGAATCGGGTAACCATAAGACTCAGGAGAAAACTGAGCAGGAGAACACTGATGATCCCGGTCGTGATCATTCGAGTATAAATCCGGGCCTTCTCTTTCTCAAAACCTTCGAGGCTGATCGTGGTGTCCAGGACTCCAAGAACATTCAGATTTTTGGGGTGGCAAGGGTAACAGGGGGATTCGTTATAGATGGGGTTGATCAATCCCAAGAGGCTCTGATTTTCCCTGTGATAAATCCGGGTCTTGCTGTCCGATGGGAGAAGGACCCTTGCTTCATCTTCCCGGTGACATCCAAAACAGGCCTCAGCCTTCTTATCAACAACCGTTCCCACCTTGGATTTGTCAGAAGAGACGGTAATCTCGCCCAGCTTATTAAAGATACGGACCTCCGAAATCCCTTTTCTCTCAGCCACATCGTCGATGATTCGTTGATATTCATCCCTCCGATCTTTAATCATGGCATTCCGGATGCTGAGACGGATCGTCTCACTCAGGTTGAAGGCCTCCTCCTCTGTCTTATCAATCATCTGCTGGGAAAGGGATCGAATATTGAGGTAAAGGAAAAGCCCCTCAATCACCACCACAGCGATGATGACACTGAGAAGGATCTTGGTTTTTAAACTCCGAAGAACCATATTTTCTTTCCGTTATTTTCAAATATGACCAAAAATTGAGGATGAATAGGTTAGGAATCTTCAATCCCAGCCTCTTAACTGGTAATACTCCTTGAGCATGATTTCAAGATCCGTGGACTGGATCGATTTCCCTGTCTCTTTAAGCACTTCCCGAAAAAAGCGGTGGGGGAGTTTATCTTCCTTCTTTGTTACCCCTTCCTGCTGGTTGAAACTCCGGGCCAATCCGATGATCGATGAGGCCATGGCTTTAAGTCCACTCTTCTTGAGCTTCAGGTCACAGGCAGATCGTAAAATAGCTTCGAGATCCTCCCAGGTGATGAGATCCCGGTAAAAGCGGCAGAGGATGAGGGCATCAAAGAGAGTCATCTTGTCTTCATAGTCGACGAAGAGTTTTGCCTTTCCTCTTATTTTGTTCGGATCGATCTGACCCGAAAGTTCAGACTTATAGAAGGTGGCCCTCAGATGGCAGGCACCCCGGTCCGAGGTGGCATAGGCCAGACCCATTCCTTTCAAGACCCTCGGGTCAAAGCCTGCAGGCTCAAGACCCTTTACATGGATGGCCTCTTCCTCCATCCCCCAGACGGCTGCAGCATGACGAACCCCTTGAGAGAGAATGCGGCCGATCCCCTTTTGATAGGCCATCTTCTTTAAAACCTCCGCAATGCCGTCGACATCCCCGTAATCGAGCTTTTCTCTGACCTTCTTTCTTTTAGAGGCCTCGATGGCAAAGGCAACCAGGTTCCCGGCGGTGATGGTATCCATTCCCAGACGATCGCACAGATCGTTGAGGTAAATGATCTCTTCGATCGATTTGACCATGCAGAGCCCGCCAAAGGCATAGATCGTTTCATACTCAGGACCCATGATCTGAAGACCCTGGTGCCGCCCCTCCTTCACCTCGGACACCTTTCCACAGGCCATAAAACAGTAAGGACAGGCCAGCGATCTCACGTTGCAGCGCTCCAGAAGGCTTTCCGCGCTGATCCCTTCCCAGCCTTCCAATGTTCCCTTGGACCAGTACTGGGTGGGAAAGGCGCCGATCGTATTCATGATCGAAACGAGCATGGGGGTTCCATATTTTTTATAGATGGAGACGATGGGGTGACCTTGGGCCCGTTCTTTAAACTCCTGAGCCAGCTTTATCAAAGAGGATCGATCTGCAAGCTCCCGGCGCTTCTTTCCGTGAAAAGCGATCCCCTTTAATCTTTTCGATCCCATGACCGCTCCAATACCAGCCCTTCCAAGGGAACGCCACCTCTCGCTCTCGATCACTGCATATTTGACGAGATTTTCTCCGGCCGGTCCAATGGCCAATGCCCCGGCTCCCTTTTCCCCGATTTCGCGAAGCATCCTTTCTTCGGCTTCGTAAGTCTCTTTTCCCCAGAGGTCCTGGGCAGAATGAAAGGTGACCCCCCTGTCACTGATTTCAAGAAAGATGGGTTCCCTCGATCTTCCTTCGATAATGACGGCATCATATCCTGCCCGGCTGAAAGAAAGCGTCACCTTTCCCCCTGAGTAGGATTCGGAGTAGATCCCTGTCTGGGGTGATTTGGTGAAGACAGCATAACGGCTTGAGCCATAGAAAGGGGTATCAGCCAGGGGCCCGAGCGTAAAGATGAGCCGGTTTCGAGGAGAAAAAGGATCGATCCCGGGAGGGTTTTCCTTCAAAAGGAGAAAGGTGCCCAGGCCCTTTCCGCCCAGGTAGGTTTGGAGAATCGAATCCGGGAGCGGTTCGATGACCGTCTTTTTCCTGGTGAGATCAATTCGGAGCAGTCTGTTGAAAAATCCTTTTAGCATCATTATCATCATAATCAAGAGCGCGGAGGATATCAACCCTTTCGACTCACAACACTCATGTTGGGGTTTGCCTTCGGCCGAGTACAAGGGATGACAAGGGCACCGTTTTTGGTTTAAAATGACTGGCAGTAAAAAGATTATTGATGAAAGAAGAAGCCACAGCGAAATATTCCCCGGTAAGACAGATGACCGATGCGGAGCGGATCCGGACGGTAAAGGAGATCTTCGCTACGGTCACCGGAAAGTACGATTTTCTGAACCACCTCCTGAGCCTCCGGCGCGATATTGGATGGCGCCGACACACGGTTCGAAGGATGAGCTTCTTCAAGACCCATCGGCTCCTGGACGTGGCCACAGGCACGGCAGACCTTGCGATTCAAGCCGCTCAAAGGCATCCCTCTGTGAAAGTGACCGGGCTCGATTTTGTTCAGGCCATGATCACAGTGGGCACGAGGAAGATTACGAACAGAGGTCTTTCGGACCGGATCCGGCTCCTGCGGGGCGATGCCTTGGCCCTTCCGTTTCCTGATCACTCCTTCGATGTGTCTACCATCGCCTTTGGAATTCGAAACATCCCGGATAAACTCCGTGCCTTACAAGAGATGAAGCGGGTCATCGTGCCCGGAGGTCAGGTGATGGTACTGGAGATGACATTCCCCCGGAAGAGCATTTTTCAAGGAGCCTATCACCTTTATCTCCATCGGATTCTTCCAAGGGTGGCCAGGGGCTTTTCCAGAAACCCGGCCGCCTATGAATACCTGGCAGACTCGATCATGAACTTTCCAGATCCGGAGGCCTTTGCAAGATTGATGGAAGAGGCTGGATTGATTCAGGTAGAGAAATATCCCCTTGACTTTGGAATCACTTATCTTCATATTGGGGTTAAGTCGGATCATAGAGTTTCAAATATGAGCGCCGCTGAATCCGGGTCTAAATGATCGATGCTGCTCTGAATGGGTTTGGCTCCGAAATTATAGAAAGGAGTAGGGAGAGCGTTCTATGAAGTTGATATTG
>DATIGG010000349.1:0-3512 GCA_035454825.1 Thermodesulfobacteriota bacterium
AATATAGAGGAAAGCCCATCACAAAATGGTGGGCTTTTTTTTATCTCTTGGTATCCCTTTCGTCCCCGGATTCCAGGTTCATTACGATCCCATTTCATCAATTATTCTTCAAGGTGAGCCAGAGAAATGCCGGGTTCTCAGGGAAAATGTCAGACCAATAATGAGAAGGTTTAAAAAAGCACAGAACAGTGTCCCGGCAAGAAAAGTGCCTGTCGTATCTACCAGGGCTCCCATCATCAAGGGACCGGAAAATCCGCCAACCTCTGCCACGCAAAAGAACATTCCTGCTGCTGCTCCAAGGAATCGTGATCCCATATCCGGTGTGTCCATGAGGATCAGTGTGAGGACAGGGATATAGGAGGACTGGACAATCCCGTATGTAATCAGAGCTGCCAATTGAAGAATTCCGGAAGAAGTCACAATGGCTATGAGAGTCAAAATAGTGAGTGTGGAAGCCAGGGCAATGAAGCTCCCCCTTCGCTCAGACGGTACCAGACCAGGAATGATGAGAAGGGATGGAATGCTCACTGCAATAGGGATTGCAGCAATAAATCCAGCCGTTTTTGGAGACATCCCGCTTGCTTCCATTATTTTGGGCAGCCAGTTGTTGAAGCCATGAATTGTTGCGAAGGAGAGAAGCCCCATCGCTAAGACAAGTTGGACGTTTCGTATCCTGCCCAGTCTCCTGAAAGTCTGAGCCATCCCGACGGTTTCTCCCGTCTCGGATGAAGGAGCTTCTTTTCCAAAGAACCACCAGGCCGCGGCAATACCAAAACAGATCAAGCCGTAACAGAGGAAAGTGAGTCTCCAGGAGTGCCCGAGAAGGGGCATCATGAGGCTGTTTGTTAACGTCAGAGAAAAAAGTTGACCGGCAAAAGAACCACAAAGGTAAATTCCCACTGCTCTCCCCCGGCTCTTCCCCTTAAACCATATGGAGATCGCCTTGGGGCATCCAATGGAAATCATAGGTGCCCCTGCTCCGAAGAGCATTACGACCAGTAGCATTTCCGTGAAGTCTTTGGGTAGAGAACGGAGTGCAGCGGAGAGAGCGATGGTCAGCACACCCATCAAAACGGATTTCCGGATTCCCCATCGATCGATGAGCACGCCGGCCACGATCGATCCACCGATAAACGTGAGCTGCCAGGAACCGAGGATAAGTCCCATCTCGGAATAAGAGATCTGAAGATCTCTAAGGATCGGCGTGACCAGCGGAGCCACCGAACGAGTGACCAGTCCGAAGCTGGCGTACAGGAGCGCTAAGAGTGCGAGCATGACCCACCGGTACGACGATTGGGAGGGGTTCTCCTGTTCTTGATTTTCTGAAACCACGTTTTCTTTAGCAATGGTTTCGGTCTTCATCCTACCATCCATTTAGCATATCTGGAAATGTGGGACAACCAAGTAGCTTGTCATCTTCTTATTTTTTCCGTGTTGACAAAAGCCTGTGGGAGTCCTATTCTGTCCATAACATCAAGCCTATGGGGAGGGAAGTGGAGCCATGAGAACCGCTATGATCCTCTTCTTTATGATCTCTTTATGTTCGACAGGCTGGGCAGAAACGTATCGATGGGTCGACGAAAAAGGAACAGTAAACTTCACTCAGGATTACGGGTCCATCCCGGGAAAATACAGGGACCAGGTCAAGAAAAAACCGGACAAATCAGATGACTTGGTGTCTAAAACCAACGAAACCTCGCAGAAAAAAATAAAAGGAGATTCTGCAAAGGCATTGAAAGAAAGCCCGAGGAAAGACCGCCATGAAGTGCAAAAGATAAATAAGCGCACGATCGAATCGGAAGCTGCTGAAGGTCTCAAGACAATCTTATCGCTCTGGAAAGATGAGAAATACGAGACTCTCTATGAATATGGAACCGATAAAAACAAGGTGGCGATAGCCAAAGAAGATTTCGTGAGGAAGATGAAGAAAAAGAACTGGGGTTTAGCCTCTTCCTGGGAGACCGTTCAGGATATAGAAACCAAATTTAAGAAGCCTGCATTGGTATACGTAACCGCAAAGGTGGGACACAAACCGAAGCAGGGAGGAAAGACCAAGATCCTGACCGAGACCTATCCAATGACACTGGAAGATGGGGTATGGAAAACAGATCTTTCGAAGATCCTGCGTGCCCCATAGAGGTGAATGACGAAAGGAGGGTTTCATATGTCGGCGAAGCTGATGGAGTATTTCAACAAAATGCCAAGGCTTGGTTCACTAAGCACGGCTGGCAAAGATGGAAAAGTCAATGTTGGGGTTTTTGGTTCTCCGAGGATGGTTGGTGAGAAAAGGGTGGTCATGGGTTTGAGAAAAAACCGGACCTTTGCCAACCTTCAGGAGAATCCTTTCGCAGTCTTCATGATCATGGAACCCGGAAAGACTGTGACGGAATGGAGGGGGCTTAGAGTCTATTTGAAAATGACCGGTTTCAAGACAGAGGGGGAAGAGCTGGTATCCATTCGGGCTGCGATTGCCGCGAGAGCTGGAGAGGCCGCCGCAAAGACAATCCACGCGGCAGTCACATTCGAGGTATATGATGTTAGACCTCTGGTCGACACAGGCCAGAAATGGGAGGATTACATTTGAGAGCGTGACCATCAGAGTGGAATCGTATGGGCGTGGACATGATATCAAGAGATTGTGGGTGATCGCTGGAATCGGGATTGCCTATGGGGGGCTTATCTATTTTTACGGTCCGTTAACCGGATCAGACGAGATAGATGGTATCATGGGTGTTGTACTCGGTCTTTATATTTGCTCGCATCCGGCTGCCCATCTGGTCGATCTGCTCTTCTTCAGGCGAGGGGTCCGACAGGAATGGTCATCGCGACGTGCCTTTCTCTGGTTTGCGCTCAATCTGCTGGTCATGTTGATCGGGTGGTCCGCTATCTTTGCCGGAGCGACACGACTTGTTGCCAGAGGTGAGTGATCAAAAAATAATTGCAAAACGGCCCCTCACCCTTTCCCTATCCCCCGCCGGAGAGAGAGTGGGGTGAGGGGAGCATAGTGCGTAGCGAGAAAAAATGGACTTGACCCGATTCTGATGATATCATGTTGGCATGGACTTACACCACCTGAAGATATTCTTATCAGTCTACAAACACCGGAGTTTTTCGAAGGCCTCCCAGGATCTCTCCTTGACCCAACCTACTGTCAGCGACCATATTCAGGCCCTTGAAAGGGAATTGAAATGCAAGCTCTTTGACCGGCTCGGCCGGACGATCCTTCCCACGAAGGAAGCGGAGATCCTGAATCTCCATGGAGCGGAAGTGATTGAAAAGGCGGAAGCCCTAAAAAATATGATCGGAGATCTCAAAACGGAGATTGAGGGGGAACTGATCATTGGAGCAAGTAACATTCCCGGGACCTACCTCATGCCATCCCTTATGGCCTCCTTTCGTGAGAAATATCCAACCGTATCGTTTCAGATCAGTATTTCAGACTCCCGGGGCATCGTTGAAAAAGTGATCCAGCAGGAACTGTTGATCGGGATTGTCGGGGCTCAAATCAAACA
>DATIGG010000350.1:0-9992 GCA_035454825.1 Thermodesulfobacteriota bacterium
ATCAACGGGCTCTCTGGATATTCTTTTATCAATTTAAGAAAAGAGGAGATAGCATCTTCATAGTTTCCTTCAAAGTACCGGTATCTTCCCCGTTCATAGAGGGCCTTATCCCCAACAAATGCCCTGGCAAGGCCAGTGGTGACCCCGCGAGAATACGCACATCCAGGGACCCTCCCTGAAGGACTCATCTTTTTCATGGGCCCGATGGCCTCTTCTCTCAGAGGGAATGAGTCGATTCGGGGCTCCTCTTTCATTCCCTGGGCTATCACAATCGGAAGAGGGATTTCCCTCTTCTCCGTCCATTTTCTCTCCTCCCTGCTCGAAAAAATAATTTCAGATCCTTCCCCACGATGTCGCGGCTGCCCTTGAGTGAATAAGGGAGGCGGAGGAAAAGCAAGCAAGATTAGGAGGAGAACGCTAAACCCCTTGATCCATTTAGTAAGATTGGTGAACCTCATTATTTAGAAACGTACAGAATTGTTTGGGAATTGTCAAGGATTGATAGGATTTTATTGATGGTGACGGGTTGAGGGATATGCAAAGGAGATTATTAACTTGTATGGCTTGATCAATGCCAGCGTTATCTCAATAGGCTGGGACGCATCAACAACAGAAATATCGGTTTCTTTGAATCGTGAGGTTGTCAGATCTCTTCTGGACAAATCCATTTGAAACTTAACAGGAATAATTGCACAGGGGAGAAAAAGAGCCTGGTTTCCCTCAATTTAGGAAAAATAAGTTGACAGGGTTTTGATTTCGAATATATAACTCTTTCTTAAGGGTAAAGAACCTCTCTTACATCGGGGGCATTGACCATGATTTCTTTTTCCTACGGGGTTCGTATGCTTTCACTTCTATTGGTCCTCCTCATTTCCTCTGCCTGTTTTCCCAGTAAAAAGATGACCGTGGTTTCTGCGGGATTCCTGTTAGAGGATGTGGCGAAGGCCTCTTCGAGACAATCGGACCTGAGGCTTATCCGGGAGGGCATGCCAGCTTATCTCATGCTCATGGATGGAATGATCGAGACCTGGCCGGACAATGACCGGTTATTGATCGCGGCGGCTCAAGGCTACTCCTCCTATGCCGCAGCTTTCATAGAGGATCAGGAGAAGGAATATACAAAAGTTCTCTATGGAAAGGCAAGAAATTATGCATTAAAATCCCTGGAGGCAAGGGGGTTCAAGAACCCGGTCGAGGCCTCTCTCGATGATTTTAGACAAGGCTTGATAAAGTTGGGAAAGAAAGATGTCCCCTATATTTTCTGGACCGCGACCTGCTGGGCCAGTTGGATCAATGTGAACCTGGAATCTATGGAAGCCCTGGCCGAACTTCCCAGGGTGGAATGGATGATGAAGAGGGTGTTAGAACTCGATGAAACGTTCTATTACGGGGGGGCTCACCTTTTTATGGGCATCTGGTTTTCCTCAAGACCCAAAGGTTTTGGCGGAGACTTGAAAAAGGCTCAGGACCATTTTTTAAAGGCCTTCGAATTGGGCCAGGGGAAATTTTTAATGGCTTATGTTTACTATGCAAATGACTATGCCCGAAAGGCCAGGGATAGAGATCTCTTCACCTCCGTCCTTCAGAAAGTTCAAAAAACCCCTGCAGATATCGTCCCTGACCTGACCCTTCTCAATACAGTGGCTAAAAAGAAGGCAGAAGAATTGTTGACACACGCCGACGAATATTTCGAATAGGAGCAGAATATGGATAAAGTTTCGATCACCGGAATTTTAGGCCTGAGTTTGCTAATCTCTCTCCTTCTGATTTCATCGGTTTTTGGAGCAGAGAAAGACCTCGTCATCAAGATGGCAACGTTAGCTCCGGAGGGTAGTTCCTGGATCAAGGCGTTCAATACCGTGAACGCGGAAGTGAGGAAGAAATCGGAGAATAAAGTCCAGTTCAAGATTTATCCCGGGGGAGTCTTGGGGGATGAGTCCGACATGCTCCGAAAGATGAAGATCGGTCAGATCCAGGGGGTAGCCCTGACCTCAGCAGGGCTTTCCTCTATCTTCAATGAGATCGATGTCCTACAGGTTCCTTTCCTCTTCCAGAAGTATGACGAAGTGGATTATGTGTTCACTAAGATGGATGCTTTCTTCAGAAAGGGATTTGAGGACAATGGATACGTCCCTCTGGGATGGTCTGGAGCCGGATTTGTCTATCTGATGTCCACCCTTCCGGTCTACAGTGTGACCGATTTGAAAAAGGCGAAGGTCTGGATCTTAGAGGATTCGAACATTGCCAAGGCCATCTTTCAAGAGGCTGGCGTCAAGGCAATTCCTCTCTCCATCCCCGACGTCCTGGTGGGTCTCCAAACCGGACTGGTCGAGGTTGTCTATGTCCCTCCCACGGCAGCCATCTCTCTCCAGTGGTTTACAAAAATTAAATACATTACCGATGTCCCTCTCCTCTATGTGGCAGGTGCAATTCTGCTGAGGAAGGAGACGTTCAGAGAGATTCCTTCAACCTTTCAGCCGACGTTGATGGAAATTGCCCAGCGCCATTTGAATCAATTAAAGACAGTGACCCGGAATGAAAACCGCGATGCCCTTCAGGTGATGGCGAAGCAGGGAATCAAGATTATTACTCCCTCCAGAGACCAGATCGATGAATTCAAGAAACTATCGAGTCGCGCCATGGCCCAACCTGGAAGTCAATCCTTCTCCAAAAAGACTCTTGAAGAGGTTCTCTCTCTTCTCGACAGCTATCGAAAAGGAGGAAAATGATGGGTCGGTGGGAAAAGCTGGATGAGGCCATTGATCGGATCGAAACGATCCTTGTCGTCATCTTCCTGAGCGCCATGATGATTCTTGCCTTCCTTCAGATCTTCCTCCGAAATGTTTTCACGACCGGCCTGGCCTGGGGAGACGTCATTGTGAGAAACCTGGTCCTCTGGATCGGGTTCATCGGCGCTACCCTCGCAACAAGGGAAGGGAAGCATATTAACATAGACGTCATCTCACGCTCCCTCCCCCCTTCCATGAGAATCTTCGTCGAGTTCGGTATCCATCTCTTTTCCTCTTTCATCTGTGGCCTATTAACCTATGCCTCGTTGAAATTCATAAAAAATGAAGCCCAGATGGGTACAACCACCCTCTTAGGAATATCCATCTGGGTCCTGGAGATCATTCTGCCTGTCACTTTCGGTTTAATGGCCTTTCGGTTTGCCCTGTATTCGATGAAAAGCCTTTCCAGAATGAAAATAAGTAATCCTCTTGATCGGGGAGGAAAGAAATGACCCTCCTTGCAATTATCGCCATATTCCTTCTGATGCTCTTGGGAACTCCCCTTTTCATCATTTTTTCGGGTCTGACCCTTTTTCTATTATTCTTTGGCCATATCGATTCTTCAGCCATGATCATTGAGATGCACCGAATGGCCACGACTCCCATCCTGGTCGCTATTCCTCTCTTCACCTTTGCCGGGTATCTCCTTTCCGAGAGTGGAGCTCCCAAAAGGCTGATCCGGCTGACGGACGCCCTTTTAGGCTGGTTGCCAGGAGGGTTGTCGATCATCGTCCTTTCTACCTGTGCTGCCTTTACTGCTCTGACAGGGGCCACCGGAATCACGATTATTGCATTGGGAGGAATTCTCTACCCTGCATTACTCCAAGGGAAATATCCAGAAAAGTTCTCTCTCGGACTTGTAACCAATTCAGGGACATTAGGTCTTCTCTTCCCACCGAGCCTTCCCATGATCATCTATGCTATTGTTTCGAAGCTACAAGTCAATCATCTTTTTTTGGCAGGTATCCTTCCCGGCATCCTCCTCGTATTATTGCTCTCCATCTTCAGTATCCACAAGGCCGTTACGGTTAAGGTCCCGAGAACCCGATTCAATATGCCCCGGATGTTCAGCGCATTAAAGGAATCGGTCTGGGAGCTTCCTCTTCCCATCGTCGTCCTGGGGGGAATTTATAGCGGATACTTTGCCGTCAGTGAGGCTGCAGCCATTACAGCCTTGTATGTCCTGCTCGTCGAAGTCATCCTCTATCGAGATATCAAATGGAGAGATCTGCCAAACGTCATGCGAAAAAGTATGGTGTTGGTAGGGGGAATTTTGATCATCCTGGGCTCTGCCCTCGGTCTGACGAATTATCTCATCGATGCAGAAGTTCCCATGAAACTGTTCAATTTATTCAAAGCCTTTACGGATAGCCCGTTCATCTTTCTGATCTTGCTGAACCTATTTCTCTTGGTTGTGGGCTGCCTGATGGACATCTTTTCTGCCCTGATCGTTGTTGTTCCTCTCATTACACCCATTGCCAATGCCTACGGCATCCATCCGATCCATCTTGGCATCATCTTTCTTACCAACCTTCAGATTGGGGCTTCGACCCCTCCTGTTGGAATGAACCTCTTCATCGCAAGCCTCCGTTTTGAAAAACCGATGACAAGGGTCATCATGGCCTCACTCCCTTTCATCGCCATCCTTCTGATCACCCTGGCAATCATCACCTATGTTCCCTGGTTAAGCCTCGCCCTCGTAAAGTAAAACATCGTTCGGAGTTAAGAGTTGTATTGGTATCTGTTCTTTGCTCCGAACTCCGAACTCAAAACTCCGAACTTTAGTTCTTCAGAAAAGAAAGGATGGCTCCATTGACTTCATCCGGGGTTTCCCACATGGGGATGTGGCCACTTTTCTCGATCACTTTGAAGGTCGAAATTGGAATGTCCTGATGGAGGCTCTCTCCCACGGAGAGAGGAAAAATCAGGTCTTTCTCACCCCAGATGACGAGCGTTGGAGCAGAGATCTTTGAAAGCTGGCTCTTGAATTTTAAGGCCTCCCCTGCATTTCTCAGTGTCGAAGACAGGACCCAGGTAGTCCCTTTGATTCTTAAGAGTTGGTACTGTCGGTGCAATACCTGAGGGGTAATTTTCCCGGTATCGAAAACACATTCCTCGAAAACCAGCCTGATCGATTTTTGATCCCGGCTTGCAATCAGAAGTCGAGGAAGCAGTGGAATCGGTTGAATCGTAACCAGTGTTCGAAATGAATCGTTCTTCACCTGCTTCAGGACATCCGGGGGAGCACTGTTGATCAAGACTAATCGGTGGACGCGCTCCGGGAAAAGGATGGCCATACCCCATGCAATCCCTCCTCCCATGGAATTCCCGATCAAGGTGGCCTTTTTAATACCAACACCTTCCATAAATGCTTTTAGAGAATTAAAATAGGTTTCCGGTGTGTAAGGGATTTTGGGTCGATCCGAAAATCCATGACCGAGGAGGTCCAATGTGTAGACCCGGTAGGATTGTGAAAGGTAATCTATCTGTTTCTCCCAGACCCACATCCCGGCTCCGTAGCCATGAATCAAGAGAACCGGTTCCCCCTCACCTTTTACGGTATAAAAAATGGAGCGGCCATTGACTTGCACGGTCAGAGGAGGAAGGGAAGGATTCCAGTTAATCCGGTGGGGCCGCACGAGGGGGATTCTTCGCTCCCATCGAAAGGGCATCAGCAAAAGGTGAACCATCCATCTCAGATCAATCAACGGTTATTGATCCTTCGACTGCGCGCAAGCCCCGCTCTTCAAAGTGCAGATAAGGCGCGCTCAGGATCAACCCTGAGCAAACTCTCCGGTTCAAAGACCGGAGAGAGCCGAAGGGTTGATTTGCTCCTGTCAATTCATAACGTTCACTGCTTCTCTCTCTTCTTCTGAAACATCTCCCCGATTGACTTCAGTCCCTCTGCCAATCCCTCCGCTCCCTTTCCGGCACCTCCCAGGATCGTTTCACCAACGCCTTTAATCGGAATCCCCAAGGCTTCCAGCAGGGAGAATCCGACCCGATTCAAAACAGTCTCCTGGAGATTGAACTGAGGATCATTGATATCTCCTTTTACATGGAATTGTGCCTTGACCCGGTTACCCTTATCCTTCAACAGGGAAATGAGGGTCTTGGCTGGAATCCAGAAGACAGTACCTTCCTCCTTCACACGAAGATCAATCAATTCGATAGACCCCGGGGCATCAATTCTCTTCTGCCTAACGACGATTTTTGTTTCTAAGTTGATGGCTCCGGACTCAATCTCAGCTGAGACCCTTTTTCGATAGTAAGGCTCGAACGTCTTGACTTCCACACCTTGAACTTTGACAACGCTCTCAAAGTCCGCGGTCTGAAGATCTATCCATCCCTTTGCCTCGATTTCCCCTTCCCTCATTCTTCCCTCCATTTTTCCCTTCAATTCAAGGGGAGAAAGTGAAGAGACCATAGGGTAACGAATATCCTCAATCCTAAGATCCAAATCTCTTAAATGAATGATCGGTTGAGGTTTTCCATACTTCTGATCTTCAAAGTCAACGGATCCTTTTTCGACACGAATCCGATCGATCTCAACGGATAGGGATTCTCCTCCCGCTTTCTTGCCCTCGCCCGAAACTCGTTGACGGTCTTTTCTTTCCTCCATTGGAAGCCAAGGGCCAACATAGGCTCCCTCCCGCGAACGATAAAAGAAGAAAGAGGGCTGGAGGATTAAGAGTTCCCTTATCTTCAGGTTTCCCTTTAGGAAGGACAGAAGGTTGGGATAAACCCTCACCTCCTCAATCTTTAAGAATTTCTGTCTGGATTGAGGGTCTTCGTATTCGACCTTTTGTGCAGAGAGGTGAGTAAGTTCAATTTCGACCCGGTCTACTGTGAGTCCAGGTCCTGTCACCCTTTGGAGCCGAGGCTCTAAGAACTTTATGGCATAATAAGAAAGAATCAAGTACCCGCCGATCACAAGGACAGCAATGATTCCTCCTATTATAAACCATCTCTTCACGCCCCTTGTCTCCTTCTTAGGATCTGCGAAAAAAATAACCTGAAGAAGTCCATATGGCGACGACCGTTCGTGGTGAGCTTGTCGAACCATGAACGGCACCCCTGAATCCTTCGACAGGCTCAGGACGAACGGTTCGCACCGATAAAACTAACGAAATCCCTTAGAGGACTCCGAACTCCCAACTATATTTGGTTAGGGTTGCACAATCAGCGAGGGCTCCTTTGCCCTCTTCTCCTCTGCTTCCGTCAGTGCAGTGTGGACTGATTTGATCACCAACTGAAACAGGAAAGGATTAGGTTGGAATGGATTCAGTGGTTTTTCAAGATTAACAGCAACGGAAAGGGATATCTTTGCCTCCTCTTCCTTCCCTAATTTATAGAAAAGATAAGCTGTCTCTTCAAGCCGGTGTTTATAAAGGCTTCTCTTCTCTTCAGAAAAGAGCTCTGTCATCGCCTTGAGATAAATCTCCTGAAACCTGGCCTCCCTTTGCGCCTGGTTGAGGAAGAGTTTCGATGCCTGAGTCTCCCTTAATGTATCCGCATAAGGCCTGATTTCGTCCTCCTCAATTCTCCAGGGAACGTAAAGTTCATCCTTCAACAGATCTCCCCCTCTCATTAACCAATGCTCATCTGCTTCGATCTCCTCTCTTGGAAGATAAGCATAGATCAAAGGCCTCTCATACCCTTTTTTCACCCTTTCAATCTCGTTCTTCAGACGGAGGTAATCCTGGGGAGGCGTCTCCTTCTTTTCAAGGCTTAATTGGTAGGCCCGAAAGAATAAGAATCCGACGTAAGGAGCTTCCATCTCGACCAGAGGAAAAAGACCCTCTTTTTTTAAGGTTTCAAAGAAAGCCTTGAACTCTTTTCGGGTCATCTCTTCACCGGCGAAATTGACCAAACCCTGAGTATCACTGGTCACGCCACGCGTGACGACCAATCCCCGGCCAGCACGGGGAATAACCAGCATCAGCAACCGGTGCCCAAGAACGTCGATGCCTGTCCCGAACCCCTCCGGAGGCTCTAGCTGTAAGGGATGAAGGATCGACCGACCCTTGTCAAGCGAAATTCCTTCCACAGGAATTCCTTTCCCCTTGAGCCTGTAAAGAGACCGTTTGATCGTTTTCCGAACCTTTTTCTTCCCTGCTTCCTCCAACATTCGCTGAAGGATTCTGACAGTGGTCTCATGAGGAATGAAGACCAAGCGCTCAGCCAACTTTTCTGAAATCTCGGAGTCCATCTTGAGAAATGGGGACAGGAATTGGGAGATTTCATCTTCCGATTTCCCCTCCTGGATGAAGGTCTTTATCTTCTCCGTGATGGCTTGAACCTCTTCCATAGGATTCCTCTCCCTTCAGTGAAGTTCAATCAGAGTCTGTTGAATCGTCAAAATCATTCCGACCGAAAGATTAACGAGAAGCGTGTTACGGCAGAGAATTCCAAGCCTCTCGGATTGGTAAAAACCGCCTTGCAGAATTTGAACCAGATTCCAAAGAATGAGGAGGATTGGGATTCCCGACAAAAGAAATAACCAAAACGGCGTCTGACCGGACACCAAGATCGACTTGATGAAAGAAAAAGCGGTCAGGATAGAGCATCCCATATAGAGGTCCCCGATCCTCTCTTTTCCGAACCGAACCACCAGAGTCTTCTTCCCGACGGCCCGGTCTGCGTCCTCATCTGGAAACTCGTTGATCAGGATGACATTAAAGACAGAAAGAGAGATCGGGATGGAGACAAGGAGGATCCAAGAGCTAAAGAATCCTGCAAAGAGATAAAACCCGGTCGCGATGGGCAACCATCCATAGCAGAAACCAATCAGGGCCTCCCCCAATCCTCGATGGGACCATCGAAAGGGCTTGTTCGAATAGAAGAAACCAAAAAAGATACCGATCCCTCCCAGTAAAAGAGTCCAGGGGCCTGTGCGGTATTGGAAGTAGATATAAAGTCCAACAAAAATTGCCCCGACGAAGCATCCATATCCAAGGAGCAGTGAAACCCACGGGGGGACCACTCCCTCCACCAGAATTCTTGAACCCCCGGAAAACGGGCTAAAATTCCGATTGAGCCGATCCCCTTCAAGGTCATTCCACTCTCCCAGATAATAAGTCATCCACATGATTAAGATGACCGCTGCCGTCGAAAGCACATAAAGTCCCAGAGGTCCGTCGTACCCCCGGCGCCAAGCCAGCACATATCCCAGGATCAATGGGAGAATCCCCACAGAAAGAAAAGGAACCCGCGAGAGTTTCCACCAGGCAACCAGATAAGAACCCAATTTCTTCAATATGATCCCTTCTATTGCACCCCTCACCCTTGCTCTCCCCCTCCGGACTGTGTCGTAATTCGCCGTCCGCCCTTCGACACGCTCAGGACGAACGGCTAGGTAATTGAGATTCAAGGTGCCTACGTCCGTTCATGGTGAGCCTGTCGAACCATGAATGGACTTGCAACACAGTCTCCCGAGGGGAGAGGGGGGGAGATTTACCGTCTACTGCCTTCTGCCTTCTGCTTTCCGCCTTCTGCCTTCTATTTTTTCGCACCACTCCCTCGCATTTTGGAACATTTGAATCCATGGGGATTCCTTGATCCCATCGTTCAGATAACCGGGCAACCATGGCCATTGCCATTTCAAAAACGATCGCTCCGGATGTGGCATAATGGCCAGATGCCGCCCATCCGGCGCACAGAGCCCTGCAATGCCGAAAGGTGATCCGTTCGGGTTAAAAGGATAGCTTTGCGAAATCTTTCCATCCGCTTGGCCCTCATCGTCCACGAAGACGACCGGAACGAGTTCTTTGACGATGATCTCATCCATCAGTCTTGGGTCGGGGAAGTGGAGCCTCCCTTCCCCATGAGCCACCCAAATTCCGAGCGTTGAACCGGCCATTCCTTTGAGCATGATCGCCGGGCTCTCTAAAATCTTAACCGTCACCCAGCGGGATTCAAACCGCCCGGACACATTTTGAACGAACCTTGGCTGCTTAGGGTCAGAGATCCCCAACCACGGCACCCATCCAAGAAGTCCGAAGAGTTGGCAACCGTTGCACACACCCAACGAAAAGGTATCGGACCGATCATAAAAATCGTCAAACATCTTCTTTAGCTTTTCATTAAATCTGATCGCCGCAGCCCATCCCTTTGCACTTTCTGGAACATCGGCGTAAGAGAATCCTCCCACAGCAACGAGTCCTCTGAACCGGTCCAGCGTCGTTCGTCCACTGATCAGAT
>DATIGG010000351.1:0-4139 GCA_035454825.1 Thermodesulfobacteriota bacterium
GGACCAAATCAGTTTTGTCCACCCCCACCCTCACCCTCCCCCATCGAAGGGGGAGGGCATATTTAGGGAAATTTCAAATATTTTTGTTCAGCTTTAATAACGGGAACCAGAGAGTAAAAGCTCCCTGCCAAAAGCGCGCTACGGAAATCTCCTAATCGTGAATTAAGGAAACTGAAGGAGTAGACTAACAACCTTTTTCGGGGAGGCAAGCTTCCAGTTTTCTCCCTCCAGGCACTCCTTCAGGAGATTTTCATGAGACCGATGGTTCTCTTCCCGATTTGCATTGTCACAGTCCTGGTCACAAAAGCCCCCCTTAAAAATGCATCTTGAATTTCGTTTGAAAATACAAACGACCTCCGTTGTCATAATTGTTCCTCCTTCAAACCTTCTGGGACTTTCTGTGACTGTTACTTTTTGTAACCCAAGGCGCTTGATGTGCAGCTCTCTGTCGTAATCCCTGAGCCAGACACCGTACCGGTTACCTCAATAAGCTGATTGGAATCCCCGCAATTTAGGGCACAGTCTCCTAAAACTTGATTACCGAGAGCAGCCCATGTCAAGTGATAGGTCACGAGCAGAGACGATCCTGCCGGAACTACAATACCCAACGCCTGGTCATCCTGACCATCAGGAATGCCATCCGAATTTGCCTCGTCAAAGACCGGTGGATTCACTGCAGACAAATAGCCGTTGAAAACCGCAGAGTGAATCGCTTGTGCGCCTTTGGGTATAACTCCTGTGCGATCGAAATTGACATCGACGGTCTGCTCACTTCCCGTGGTGTTGAGCCAAACCAAATTATAGTAGAACTGCCCAGGATTCGTTGAGACTTGAATGGACTTTTTGTTTGCTACGATGGCGAACCGCCCGTCATCACTCCCAGAATCTGTTACCAGTGCGCCTGTGCAGTCCGTCAGAAACAGTCCGCTCGAATCGGTCAGGAAACAGCTCACATTGTCGGGCGGCGTCAGAACTGTAACCCTGATGTGAAAATTCTTTATATCTGCAAAAACGACTTGCGGTTTACCGTTACCGTTGGATGGATTCGGGTTACTACCACCCAGGTTAACATTTGCATTGTAGTTTCCTACTCCTACGCTGAGCGGGCCGCTTGTAATCTGTATATTAAGATTACGACAGTCGTTCGGTGGAACCGTAGTAAATGAAGAAAAGGCTTCATCGGCTGGAAGGGTAACGCCATTCAGATTTCCGCTGGCACTGCCGAAAGTGGAGTCGATGCTAATCCAGTTGGGTGTACCCGCTTCATAGCCAGTCATGCAAATCTGCACCGGAATCGTGTCATTTATAGACTCACCATCATAAACGGTATAGTTGTAGACGGCGTTAACGCCGCCAATATCGGGCGAAATTCCTCCAGGCGTGCTTGTAGAGGGGTTGACGTCGATATTTACGTTTTTCGCCGCCATCGCATGTTGGATGAAGAGTAGCATTGTTCCGACCGCAATACACATAAACATCATGATAAATCTGCTTTTACTCATTTTGTTTTCCTCCTTTTTGTTTGTTTAGAATTATTTCCCGCAACCAGGCTTGCCTGGTTGCCCTTCGTTTTCTTAGTAGCTACCTCCTTTCTTCTCTGGCAATTTTCATCAATCCTTGCTCCGGCTGGTCATTGCTATTGACGTGAGTGAAAAACGATAATTGAGGTTAATACTTCGCAAATTCCATGCCACAGAAAAGGATACAGTGGATTTTTTACGCATCTTTACAGCACCATCAAATCATTTCACAACAATTAACAAAATATCCTAAGGAAGATTCTGGAGAGGTTTAGATGAAATGTGCCATTGGGGAGAATTCTTGAGCCAAAAGGTAAAGGAGGCTTAATAAGTCCCAGGAATTGCACGCCTTTTTTCCTAACCTAAAAAGGACGGCTGTTCGTTGGGGAAGTTTCATTTGAATATTATTTTAAATAAACGATGAGGGATCGATGAAAGGTCGTGAACCCGGAAAAGCTACCGCTGGTAATACGGGGGCCTATCAAGAGCTATTGTTTGGTGAAGATAAAGACCCGGCCTTCTTTATTTAGAGTCTGTCCATAAACTGCGGCTTCGATAAAAAGGCGTCATTCCGGCGAAAGCCCTGCACCACATGGTGTTCAGGGCGAAAGCCGGAATCCAGTCTTTTCAAGACCTTCTGGATGCCGGATCAGGTCCGGCATGACGGAAAAGGTGCTTTTATGGACAGACTCTATTTAGTTATTGGTGCTTTTTGGACAGCTCAAGTGAATCGAATATTTGAAAATCATACCGTCCCTTTTTGGAGTTGTTGGAACCGGCGAATCCCCGTCTGCCTGAATCGATTTATTAAAATGGTGCCTCTGATGTCTTATAGACAACCTTGCCGGCCACCATGGTCATCAGGACACGTATGTCTTTAATCTTGTGTGCGTCAATAGTCAATATATCGTCGGTTATGACACAGAAGTCAGCCAACTTATTCACCTCTATGGAACCTTTTACTGCCTCCATGTGGTCCTGCCAGGCGCCGCCCCATGTATAGGCTCGAATTGCCTCTTCCCTGGTAACACGCTGCTGCGGTCCAGCCACTTTGCCCGATTTTGCCGCCTCTCTCAACACGGCCGATTGAACACCAGCCCTCCAATCAGGGTATGTCGATGGGGCATCAGCGTTCATGGATATGATCACACCGGCATCAATCAGAGACCTGAAAGGAAGGTGATTCGCCGTCCTTTCTTCTCCCATGTAGCCCGGAAAAGTATCTGCCAATAAAGTGTGAACACTCGGCATACCGCCATGCGCCATACCGTATTGGGCTGCACGCTTCATATCCCTTGGTGTGATGAAGTCACCGTGGATAATGACATGGCGCAATCCTGCCCATGGATTCTTCTTTGATGCCCTCTCAACACCGTCTATAAAGGAGCTGATAGCCCGGTCTCCAATTGCGTGAACGTGGACCTGCAATCCTCTTTCATGGCCCCATTCTACCATCTTAATTAGTTCGTCATACTTGGCCTGTTCCGAAGCCCCCGGAATTACAAGTCCGCCGTAAATGTTGCCGGGTGGCACCAGATAGGGTTCCCACATATAAGCAGTGTATATGGGTTTTAAGGGAACTCCATCAGCAAAGATCTTGATCCCTGCCTGCCTGACCCAGAAAGGATCAACATCCGTGGGAAACTGATAGTTCTTTGAGCCCTCGGTCAGATCGTTATAGGTAACGCTGCCATATCTGCCGTAGAGCAACGGTATCTGTACCCGCATCGTAAGCCTTCCTTCTTTGTAGAGCTGCCTGTAGGCCTCGATGACCTTGCTGCCCCTGACGCCGAAATCATTCTGATCCGCGCCGGGTCCGAGAGGCTCGGCGGCGCTCGTAACCCCGTTGAGATTCATTTCCTGCATACCCTTGATCACGATGTTCTTTAGTTCTTCTATGGTATAGAGTGGAGCCGCTTTCATGACCAGTGCAAATGCCGGGATTTCCTCCAACATGCCGTTAGGTTCACCGGCAGCATCCTTTCCCACCTTGCCCCCATCGGGATCCGGTGTATTCCGCGTGATGTTGGCCAGTTGAAGGGCTTTGCTGTTTGCCCAGACGGTGTGACCGGACCAGTCCGTCAAGATAACAGGGTTGTCGGGTGCCACGTCATCGAGGTCCTTCCTCGTAGGCATTCCCTTGGGGTCATTCTTGAACTCCTCCAGTAACGCCGTATTCCATCCACGCCCCCTGATCCACTTTCCGCCTCCTATCTCCTTCGCCTTTGCTGCAACCGCAGCCTTAATGTCAGCCAATGATTTTACGTTCGGGTATCGCGCATCAATAGCGAACGGGGGGCGCACGGATGCAAAGGCTGTTGGGTGCCCATGGGACTCATTGATCCCGGGCAAAATCGGTTTCCCTTTCAGGTCCATGACCTGTGTCTTTTTGCCGGCAAACTTTTGAACGTCTTCATTTGTACCCACTGCTACGATCCATCCATCCTTAACTGCAATGGCCTGTTTGACGGAAAAGTTCTTGTCCACTGTGATGACCTTGCCGTTGATGATGAGAAGGTCTGCCTCTGTTGACTGGGCATCGGCGTGCTGGACAATTGAAAAAATCATTAATACCGTGAGAATCAAATAAACCATGCCTTTTTTCATAGGGTCCTCCTT
>DATIGG010000352.1:0-3863 GCA_035454825.1 Thermodesulfobacteriota bacterium
GAATGATTTCTTCCTTCACCTCTGTCTGAAAGGAAAAATCATGTCTGAATTTATTGGTGAATTTTCCTCATTTGCGATGATCGGCCTGGTCAATGGACTTGTTTATGCCGTAGTGGCCCTGGGATTTACGCTTGTTCTGGGTGTGATGCAGGTCATCAACTTCACTCACGGGATCCTCTTTGCCTTTGGCGCCTATTTCGCCTTTACTATCCAGAGGTATCTCAATCTTCCTTTTTGGGTAAGTTTAATTTTTGCCCCTCTCTTTGTTGGAGTTGTCGGAATTATCCTTGAGCGGGTGGCCATTCGCAAAACCTATGGAGGAAACCCTCTCTTTGGACTCCTATTGACTTTTGGAATAGCGATCGCCCTTGAGGCCGTGATTCGAATGGTTCCCATCTGGGGTAAGATCGGCTACTCGGTGAAAGCCCCTGATTTTGTGGCCGGATCGATTGAACTCGGGTTTATGACCTACTCTAAGTATCGACTGTTTATAGCCGTTCTCGCCATCCTGATCATTATTGCCACATGGCTTTTCTTAGAGAAGACGCCCTATGGAGGAATCATCAAAGCAGGTGCCTACGATAGCGAAATGATCATGGCCCTTGGCAAAAACCTTCCGCGCCTCCGAATGTTGGTCTTTGGCCTTGGGGCAATTCTGGCAGGGATTGCGGGCGTCATTGCGGCTCCCATCTTTAGCGTAAAGCCTGCGATGGGCACGGATATCCTCATGCCTGCCTTTATCATCGTCGTCTTGGGAGGGATCGGAAGTTTCTGGGGAAGTGTCATTGGAGGGCTCATCGTGGGGATGTCGAAAAGCATGATCGTCATGGTCTTTCCCAGGGCCGAAGATATCATTCCTTACGTCATCATGGCCCTCATCCTGATTTTCAGGCAGAGAGGTTTGATGGGAGAAAAAAGCGTTCTGGAGGCTTAAGATGCAGTCTCAACAACAATGGTGGAAGAAACTAACCCACCCGATTTTTTGGATATTTTTACTCTTTTTCCTTTTCCCGAAGTTCCCCTTCATCGGGAAATATCTTTCGCTGGGGACAGAGGTCATGATCTGGTCACTTTTTGCCATTGGATTCAATATCCTATTGGGGTACACAGGCCTGACCTCCTTCGGTCATGGGGCCTATTTTGGCATTGGAGCCTATACGGCGGGTATCATTTTTCTCCGTGTCTATCCTGGATTCTGGATTCCCCTGTTACTCAGCATTGTGGGAGGAGCCCTTTTTGCGGGTTTGGTGGGCCTCATCGTGGCCAAGAAGAGGGGAATCTATTTTGCCCTTCTTACGATCGCTTTTGGTCAGGTCTTCTACTTCATTGCTTTTCGCTGGGAGGAGCTAACCGGTGGGGAAACAGGTCTTTCAAAGATCGATCGGGTTCCTATCGGCATTCCTGGCCTGTTTGAAATCAAATTATCCACACCCATCAACTATTATTATTTATGCTGGGCCGTCTTCTTGATCGCAACAATCATCGTCTGGAAGATCGTCCATTCTCCCTTTGGCAAGGTGATCCAGGGAATCCGGGAGAACGAAGTCCGCACAAGATATTTGGGGTATAACGTCTACCTTTACAAGTGGGCCTCTTTTACCCTTTCAGGGGCTTTTGCAGGGCTTGCAGGTGGCCTTTATACCTTCCTCATCAATTCCGCCTTTGCAACGGTCCTGGATTGGACCCAATCCGGGAACGTTGTCATGATGAACCTGTTGGGTGGGGGACTGGTCAACTTCTTTGGGCCCATCCTTGGCGCCACGATCTTCATCTCCTCACGGGACCTCTTGAGTGCCTATATCTCACGGACCTCGGAGGTCCTCCATTTCGAGATCGACTGGTTATTCATCTACGGACTCATTTTTGTTTTTGTCATTTTGTTCATTCCCACGGGCATTCTTGGTTTGATCAGTGGAAAGAAAAAGGCTGTTCTAAGGTAGGAGGAATCATGGCGATACTGACAACGGAAGGGCTAACGAAAAACTTTGGAGGATTGAGGGCCGTGGACTCCGTAAGCCTCCATTTCGAAGAAGGGAAATTGACTTCCATCATCGGTCCGAACGGGGCTGGAAAGACGACCTTCTTCAACTTACTGACAGGACTGATCAAGCCGGATTCAGGGAAGATCATTTTCAATGGAGCGGATATTACGAGACTTCCCATTCATGAGATCGTTCGAAGGGGGATTTCTCGGTCTTTCCAGATCCTGAACCTCTTCAATGAAATGACCCTTTTTGAGAATGTCTGGCTCGGGGTACAGGCCCAACAAGGACATGGGACAGAGTTCTTTGCTGATTCCAATAAATTCGACTCGATCCGAGACGAAGCCCAACGGGTCATTAAAGAGACTGGTCTCTGGGGAAAGGAAGATACACTGGTGAAGCTTCTCTCCTATGGAGACCGTAGAATTCTGGAGATCACGATCTCCCTGACAACGAAGCCTACGCTTCTTCTGCTCGATGAGCCGACGAGCGGATTGATGTCCGAGGACCGGAAGCGAATTTCAGAATTCATGAAAAAGATCTCTTCGCAATTGACCCTCGTCGTTGTTGAGCACGATATGGATGTCGTCATGTCGATCTCCGACCATATTGTTGTCTTATCCCAGGGGGCAGTCTTGGCCCAAGGTCCTCCAGACGAGATCCGGGGAAACGAACAGGTTCAAGAGGCCTATTTGGGAGGACAGTACTGCCTGGCCTAAGCGGATAGGGTAGAGCGCAAAGCGCATAGCGTGAACAGGTTTAACTTTGAAGGTTTTGTTTTTTTGTTTATCATTCTGAGCGAGCGAAGAATCTCGCCTTAAAATTTTTTCATAACGCTATGCTCTATGCCCTATGCATTCTGCCTGAATTTGGTGAGGAGAAATTATGTTGACGGTCGAAAAGATTAATACCTTTTATGGTGAGGCCCACACACTGTTTGATGTGACACTCGAAATCCAGGAAGGGGAAGTCGTTGCTCTCTTGGGTCGGAATGGGGCTGGTAAGACAACGACGATCCGTTCGATCATGGGGCTGACCCCGCCTCGGGCAGGCAAGATCATTTTCAAAGGAGAAGACATCGCAGGCCTTCCTCCCTATGCGATTGCCAACAAGGGGGTAGGCTTTGTGCCTGATAACCGGAGGATCTTTCCAAACCTGACGGTGAAGCGAAACCTTGAGATTGCCAGGAAGGGTAATGGTGGAAAGGAAGGTTGGACCCTCGAGAGGATCTACGAACATTTCCCGAAGTTGAGAGAGATCGAATCCCGGATGGGGGAGGTGCTGAGCGGCGGTGAGCAGCAGATGCTCACGATCGCCCGGACCCTGATGGGGAATCCTGCCCTGGTTCTTCTCGATGAGCCTACGGAAGGTCTTGCTCCGATTATGGTGAGGGAAGTGATGAAGATCGTCAAGGAGCTCAAGGAAAAAGGAGAGACGATCCTTCTTGTCGAGCAGAACTCAACGCTCGCCCTCTCTGTTTCTCAGAGGGCCTATATCCTGGAGAACGGACATATGGTCTTTTCCGGTCTTGCCGATGAACTCATTGAGAACATGGACCTGAGACAGAAATATCTGGGAGTATAGGTGGAGGCTGGGTGGGATCTGAAAGGAGACCAGGCATGAAAGAAATCAAAGAGGTCCTGGTTGTTGGAGCGGGGACGATGGGTCATGGATTTGCCCAGATCTTTTCGATGAACAATCTTTTCGTTTGGTTAGTCGATGAGAACAAGGAGCTGCTCAACCGGGCAAAGGGTTGGATCACAGACAATTTGAACTACATGGTTGAACTGGGTGAGATCGAAAAAGCACAGGTCGAGCCAACTCTATCCCGTATTCAATTCACGACCGATTTGAGACAGGCAGCTTCAAAAGCCGATTACG
>DATIGG010000353.1:0-2090 GCA_035454825.1 Thermodesulfobacteriota bacterium
CAAGGCTTTATCCCGTTGGCACAGGACTTCGAGGCTCACCAGAGGAACCGCAGCAAAGGCCTCGTTGATTTCAATCACATCAACGTGGTCTAATTTGATCCTTGCCAGATTCAGAACCTTCTGGATGGCTATTCCAGGGCCTTCGGGCATTCGGTTCGCATGAATGGCAATGGAGGTCATCGCCACAATTGTCCCGATGGGCTTTAAATGAAGCTCGTCCGCTTTCCCCCGGTTCATCAAAAGGATGGCCGTCGCTCCATCATTGAGGCCTGGGGCATTTCCCGCAGTGACGGCTTTGCATCCGTAAATAGGTTTCAGTTTAGAGAGCCTTTCAAGGGTGGTATCCTCGCGGTACTGTTCATCGATATCAAGGATGAACGGCTCCTTTCCTTTCAGTGGAATTTCCACGGGGATCATTTCGTCTCTAAACCTCCCCTCCCTCCATGCCTTTCCGTAGTTTTGATGGCTTCTCAATGCCCATTCATCCTGCTCTGTCCTTGTTATTTCATATTCCGCCGCGACATTGTCCGTATCAATGGAAACCGGGTTGAAGTCCTTATAACCCAGTTGGAAAAGAGGATCCTCCATCTTCACATCCCCGATTCGAAACCCACTGAATCGCAACCCCCTGACAATGAGAGGCTCCTGGCTGAAGGAGGTTGCCCCTCCTCCAATGGCCACTTCAATCTCCCCAAGTCTGATCGCCATCGCTCCAAGCTTGACTGCTGACATGGCTGAGACACAGGCCTTATCTAAGCTGAGAGAGGGTGTCTCGGCCGGAAGACCTGCCTTCAACAAGGTTTGCCTTGCAGCCACAGGCGTGTATACGTCTTTACATACAGAGGTATCTCCCACACCCCAAAAGACCTCATCCACAACCTTTGGGTCTAGACTCACTCTTCCCAAGACTTCCTCCATGGGGACAGCCCCCAGATCAAAATAATCAAAATCCTTCAGAGCCCCTCCGTACCTGCCGAAAGGAGTCCTCACCGCACTCACCATCACAATATCCTTCTTGTCCATCTTTCCGATGCTCCTGAAAACCTTTATTTCGAGACGTTTGATTTTGGATTCTTAAACCTCAAATCCGACATTTGAAATCCACAATCGTATCACCCTTTCCTACCAGGCGGTCGCGTCCCCATCCACACACAAGATCTGACCCGTCACATAATTCGATACTCTTGAGGCAAGAGAAACAACCGCCCCTTTCAGATCGTCTTCCCCTCTGAATCTCTTGACCACAGTAATAGTTCCCACCCCCCGGCCTTGCCGGGAAGTGGGAACTACCTGAAGTAAATTATTAATCGGAGCAGGTAAAGTTTGATGCTGAGTTGACGTCATCGGATCCGTTGTAATTCGGCCATGTCGGATACTCGCACAGCGGATGGGTGCGGCCCACATGGACGGCTATCGGTCACGATCTCGGTCATGATGTCGTTCGTGGGAGCAGGTGAAGCTTGATGCCAAGTTGGGGTCACCGGATCCCTTGTATTTCGGCCATGTCGGATACTCGCACAGCGGACGGGTGCGGCCCGCATTAACGGCGGTATCAGTCGCGATCTGGTTCTCCGGAGCGATTCCCTTTTCTACCCAGTTTTCAAGCGCGGTGAGCGAGTCCCAGCCAGGGGTAAACGCGGCACCGAAGGCATGACCGGCCCCCGGGACCTCGTAAAACCTGGCAAACTTGTCGACATGCCACGGCCCGAATCGATCCTGCAATAGGTCCCAATACATCTCGCTGGCACGGGTGCTGACAAGCACGTCCTGCAGGCCATGGGCAATTAGCAGCTTGCCGCCACGGTGGACGAACTTCGAGATGTCGGTACTCGTGTCAAGCTCTTTGCTGAGGTCGCTGATGCGATGGGCATAGGGGCCAGGGTTTTCGGGGTCGATCGAGAGCGTGTCGAAAGTGCCAGTTGGGTCGCGCACCACGGCGTATTTCATGAACTGGTCCATAAACGGACTGAGATACGGTGGACCTTCGCGAAACGGGAAAATTGGGTAGGGTTCATAGTCGGGCACGGGAATTGTTGGCTGAAGGATCCCAAGAGTCAGGAAGATTGTGTAGCCCTGCAGCGCATAATTCC
>DATIGG010000354.1:0-2381 GCA_035454825.1 Thermodesulfobacteriota bacterium
ATTGAGCCACGCGACGACCATTGAAAAGAGACACATGGTGACGATGGCCTGCCATGGTTTCTCGGGGTTGGACCACCCGGCGATTCCATTCATGATCCAGCGGATCGGAGGGGAGCAGGCGAGGATATAGCCGGTCATCATGATGAGACACATTTGCATGGCGAACTCGAGGAGTGCCCAGAACCCGTTTCCCCATGCTTTAATCGACTCAAACGCCCTTGCCCCCACTCCCACTTCAGGCTTGAATCCCCAGATGAGGGCTAAGATATAAGTCACCGCACTCAGGACGATAACGATGACCAGGGCATCGGGGATCCAGCGCTCTGTCCAGCGGGTGAGTCCATCCCCCCAATCTTTGAGAAATTCAAGGGTTCCGCGAGCTTCTTCTTTTTTTTGCTGATTCATCATCGGGTCCTCCTTCATAAAATAGTTGAAGAGACGGGTCTTCAGACCATTGAGGTGAAAAAAGGTTGGAGGCTTCGGAAAATATCACCTCCTTTCTAAGAGGGTTGAAAATATTTCAAGGAGTAGAGGTTAATTGTTGAAGAGTTGCCCGCTGCCCGATTTCTCCATACCTAAAAAGAGTTCTTTTGTCAATAAAAATCTCAAGATGGGTGGTATACAATCCCTGTGTCAGGGGAATATTGAATATGGGTGAGGGAGAGAGAAGAGTTGATTCAGCAAAAAGAGATGGGGTACGCTATCCAATCATTCAGCCAAGAACAACGGATAGGAGGTACCCCATGTTGCCGGCAACGATTACAAAGATACACCAAGCCTTTAAAGAGATCAAGCATATGGCGATTGACACCTGGCAAGAGGAATGTCGTTTTGCTGCCCGTCGGGCCATGAAGGAGGTCCTTGAGAGTCGGATGCACAATGCGGTTGATGCTCATCTGGATGAGGTGAGAGCTGCGGGTCTGCGGGATCGGAGAAATGGGGGTTTTCGTTCCCACCTACTCACCGAGGTGGGTGATCTAGAGTTGCGGATTCCGCGGACTCGGAGGTTTAGCGCCCATGTTCTGATCAAGCGGTTTGCGCGTCGGAACCCATCGGTGGAGCGGCTGATCCTTCTGACGTTTCTGCTAGGCCTCTCGACGAGAAAAGTGGGCGTGGCGCTGCTGCCGATTTTGGGCGAACCGGTCAGTCCTTCCACGGTGAGTCAAATTGCCAAGCAGTTGGATGAATCGGTCCAGGCGTATCACCAACGGGCTCTGTCCGACCAATATGAAGTCGTCGTTCTGGATGGCATCGTCATGAGACGCAAGACGGGGATGGGCGCCCAGAGACGGACCATGCTCGTGGCTTTAGGGATCAAACCGGATGGCAAGAAGGAAGTGATCGATTTTCGTCAAGCGCCGGGAGAATCACAATCGGCGTGGGAAGGATTCTTGAACGATCTGTATCGGCGAGGCCTGCAAGGCCACTCTCTGAAGCTTCTTCTTGTGGATGGAGGCAAAGGACTTCTGGCCGCCCTCCCTCTGGTCTATGGTCATGTCCCCATCCAGCGGTGTTGGACTCATAAGACTCGAAATGTCCTGAACTATGTTAAACGAGCAGATCAACAAAGAGTCAAACGGTCTCTGCATCGGATCAGCCGCGCCGGCAATGTTAAAGAAGCTCAAAAAGCAGCCCAGCGATTTGTCACCCGCTGGAGCCTCATGTATCCCAAGGCTGCCGACTGCCTTAAGAAGGATCTACCCGATCTGCTCAGCTTTCTTCAGATCAAAACCCAACTGGGATCCTCAGAAATACGCACTACCAACGCTATTGAACGAAGGTTCGTGGAGGTACGTAGAAGAACCCGACCGATGGGAACCTTTAGTGATCGAACCAGTATGGAACGGATCCTGTTTTCAGTCTTTACTCATGAAAATCTTAAACAAAAAACAGCTACTCCATTTCTATTGCTGACACATAACTCTTGACGGCACCTGTAGAATAAAGTCAGACCGCACTTGACAAAAATCGAATTTCGACTTTCACATCTAATCCCCCACCTCAATCCGGCCTTACGGAACGCTTCAAGCCCACTGAGTATGTTTCGCCAGCCGCAGACTAATATGCAGGCGAAATCAAGAAACCCGCCGCGTCCCATCTGGCGAAGTGGCTTCCAACGAAAGGCTCCTTGCCCACTTCTTTCCTCAGATCATAAGTTTCTTTACGCTTTTCCGGCGTCATCGTTGCAAAACACCCAATGAATATCAACATGAGCATAAATGCAACTGCAGTATAGACGAACTTTTTCATCGTTTCCTCCTCACGATTTGGAGAATGGGAGACGTCATCAAGCGTCTCGATTCTTTTTTGTGGCTTACGATAATACTGCAGGGCACTTTGCCTCTTACTCACCTCCTCTACAGCACGAATAACTGCCGCTT
>DATIGG010000355.1:0-9986 GCA_035454825.1 Thermodesulfobacteriota bacterium
TTCAGGACAGTCCGAGGTTGAGGACATTCCGGAGGATTCAAGCGACGACAGGGAAGGGGAGATCACGACACGCCGCAAGCACTCGAAGATGCGTGTGTCCTATGGAACAAGCAAAACATCTTTTCCCGAACTCTTTCAAAATGACAAGGGGTGCCTTTTCACTATTCGCATCGACAGCAAGCGCCTTGAGAAAATCGAAAGCGAGGACCCCGAGGCGACCCGCGACGAAGCAGCCAGGGAGCTTCGGGAGATCGTAAACACCGTGGGTAAATTGGGCAAACCCGGCCAGGAGGTGCGGTGCGTCGTTTCGGTGGCAATGTTGAACGAAGGATGGGACGCGAGCAATGTGACCCATATTCTCGGGGTGCGTGCTTTTGGCAGTCAACTCCTCTGTGAGCAGGTTGTGGGCAGGGGCCTGCGGCGCATGAACTACACGCCGGACCCGCAGACCGAGCTCCTCCCGGACGAATACGTTGATGTTTACGGTATTCCGTTTTCCGTCATTCCTTACAAAGGTAAACCCTCCCGGACACCGCCAGATCAACCCGTCAATCACGTTTACGCGATGCCCGAAAGAATTCCTTATGAGATTCGCTTCCCGAATGTCGAGGGCTATGTGTTTGCGCTTCAGCCTGATCCCCTATGAGTACGAAGGAGTTCAACACCACTATGAACCGGACTATCTTGCCCATCTCAGAAAGGGAAAGACACTCATCTTGGAGACAAAAGGCGAGGAAGACGACCAGGACCGAGCCAAATACCAGGCGGCAAGACGGTGGGTTACAGCGGTGAATAACTGGGGACGTCTGGGGGTGTGGGATTTTATTGTCTGCCGTGATCCAGCACTCATCCCCCGGCAAATCGCAAAAATATTCGCCCTATAGGATTCTACTACCAGGACTATGAAGATTCATATTATACGCCAGCCTGCTACCGAGAATGAAATCCAGGAGATGCTGGAAGAGCTTGAGACCTACATCAAACTGGCTGTGGATATAAAGCGGGAAATCGTGGCGGGAGGCGGAGAATATCACGCTGATTGTGAGGAAATCCTTTTAGAGGACGGTAGCCAGCAGGAAGACATCTGGGGTGCCGACTGGTACCCTGATTCCCGAACCGTGGGATTTGGGGCCTTAATTAATATTCGTCCTGGCCAGGGCAATCGAGGGATGGAGATTGAGAGCCAGGAGTTGCGCCAGAGGATAGAAAAAATTGTGCGGCAACTTCTGGAAGAGGGAAAATGAGAGATCTGAAGAGAATGCGCGACCGGTATTTGAGTGATAAGAGGCCTGTGCGCTTGGGTAATCTCGCATCAAGTCTCCTTCGACTGAGCAACTGGGTCCGGATGGGACATACGGATGAAGCAGTGATTGATCTGATGCGTGAGATTGCCTGGTACATGGAATGGAATGGAGATCTGGCGTCGCTGGAGCTGGCCGACATGCAGCGCGAGATCTGCCGCTGGCGCCGTATCTGGCCGGTTGAGACGGCTCGCTCCGTATTGGTATTGCGTGCCCTTCAGATGTCCAACAAGGTCCTGGAATGGTCAAGTCTTGGAGAGCGTGCGGTGTGAAAGGATAATTCCCACTTTTAATTTTTCTATTTTTACCTCATAATAAAAAAACGAAATTTTTTGCGAAGGAGGGATCGATGAAGCTTGAGAGGTTTGAGGGTTGCTGGACGGCAATGATCACACCCTTTAATCGAAAAGGAGAGATCGATTTTGAAGGTCTTGAAAAGAACATTCAGTTCCAGGCTCTCCACGGGGCCAATCTCGTTCCTACGGGAACAACCGGAGAATCTCCCACGTTGGACTGGAAAGAGCATGACCGGGTGATCACGAAGACGGTCAAGACGGCAAAGAATAAGGTCTTTGTGATGGCGGGGACCGGTTCAAACTCGACCCAAGAGGCACTCCGAGGGACAAAACACGCCGCAGAGGTAGGAGCCCAGGCAGCATTGCTTGTCGATTGTTACTACAATGGCCCGTCCTCTCTTGAACTGAGAACTCAGTATTATGAAGTGATTGCGAAGGCCTTCCGCAAAACATTTATCACACCCTATATCATCCCAGGAAGGACAGGAACAAAGTTAGAAGTTGAAGATCTGGCCATTCTTAATTGTAAGCACAGGAATGTGAGGGCGGTGAAGGAAGCTACCGGAGATCTTGATCGGATGGCTACAACCAGAATCCTTTTGGGAGAAGATTTCGATATCCTATCTGGCGATGATGATAAGACCTACGAGATGATGACCCGGCAGGACATTCGAGCCTCCGGGGTGATTTCAGTCATGTCAAATATCGTTCCAGGACCCATCCACGAGATGGTTCAAGCAATCAGAAATGGAGATTCAGATAGGGCCAATCATTTGAAAGATGTCTTGGATCCTCTTTTTAAGGTGGTGACCGTCAATACGATCGAGTCTTACGAAGGCTTTAGAGTCCCGGCTAAATTCAGGAATCCAGTGCCGATCAAGACGATGATGAAGGGACTCGGTATGCCTTCCGGGCCATGCCGCCCCCCTCTTGGCAAGATGACGCCTAGGGGAGTCGAGATCGTCAGAAATGCGCTGAAAGAAGTTTATGAAAAGGATAAGGAAGTCCTCAGCCCCATCCAGGAATTCTATAAAGTCAAGATTGAAGATCGCCTCTCAAACGACCGATATTGGAAATAAGAGAGGGAATTGTGTTAACATCAAATCGAAAAATCCACTTTGTTCTCTTCACAGATTTAGAGAAGAATGGGGTTATGAAGGGGTCTTTGATTGATCCGTTCCTTTCTGGCGATTGAGCTTCCGAAGGCTATCCTTGAAAAGATCGGGCAGGTCCAGGGAGATTTAAAATCGTCCCATGCCGATGTGCGATGGGTGATCCCTGAGAAGATCCACCTCACGCTGAAATTCTTTGGGAATATCGAAGAGGCGAGAATCGAGCCCATCATCAGGGCCATCGAGAGCTCTATCCATGATACTCAGGTATTTTCTCTTGGGGTTAAGGGGATTGGAGCTTTTCCTTATTGGAAAAACCCCAGGGTGATCTGGATGGGACTGATCGATGGGAAAGAAATTTTAATTTCTCTCCAGAAACAATTAGAAGCAGATCTTGAAAGGATCGGGTTTGAACCGGAAGGGAGAGCGTTTCAACCTCACCTGACCTTGGGGAGAGTTAATTCAAGTCGGGGAAGAGAGGAGTTGATCCGGAGGGCGGAGCGGTATCGAGAGGAAGAATTCGGAAATATTAGCGTCGACAGGGTCGTCCTCTTTAAGAGCGACTTAAGACCGACGGGGCCAATTTATACACCGCTGAGGGAGATCAAATTAGGGACCTGGAGTTTTAGAACCTTGGAAAGGGAAGGGACGGTTCCAAATTCGAAACACGAAATCCGAAATTCGAAACAAATTCAAA
The DNA here is from genome assembly GCA_035454825.1 of Thermodesulfobacteriota bacterium. Taxonomy (GTDB): domain Bacteria; phylum Desulfobacterota; class BSN033; order BSN033; family UBA1163; genus DATIGG01. The sequence continues at coordinate 3,407 of DATIGG010000355.1, forward strand.
GAACCAAAAAATGGAACTCAAAATGCTCTTCTTATTAAAGTTCTGAAAAAGTGAGATTGTGGATTCGTTTCGGATTTCGATATTCGGATTTCGGATTTGAATCTCCGGCTTTACCGGAGATTCAAAGGGGGAAACGATGAAAACGGAGACAAAGACGGATCCGAGTAAGAGCAAAGCAGTTGATCTCGCCGTATCCCAGATTGAAAAGCAATACGGGAAGGGCGCGATTATGAAGATGGGCGAGGAGGTAATACCCGGAGAGATCCCGACGATCTCTACCGGGTCTCTTTCCCTGGATCTGGCCCTGGGTGTGGGTGGGTTGCCAAAAGGGCGAGTGATAGAGATTTATGGTCCTGAGGCCTCGGGAAAGACCACCTTGGCGCTCCATGTGGTTGCAGAGGCCCAGAAGAAGGGCGGGATATCAGCCTTCATCGACGCTGAACACGCTTTAGATGTCCACTACGCCAGGAAATTAGGGGTCAAAGTGGACGATCTCCTCCTCTCCCAGCCCGATACAGGCGAGCAGGCCCTTGAAATCACAGAGATACTGGTCCGGAGCGGAGCCGTGGATGTGATCGTCGTTGACTCGGTCGCGGCTCTGGTCCCCAAAGCAGAGATCGAAGGAGATATGGGAGATGCGCACATGGGGCTCCAGGCCAGGCTGATGTCTCAAGCCCTGAGAAAATTGACAGCCACGATCAGCAAATCGAATACGATCGTGATCTTCGTCAATCAGATTCGAATGAAGATCGGCATAATGTTTGGAAATCCGGAGACCACCACCGGAGGCAATGCCCTCAAATTCTACTCGTCCGTCCGACTGGACGTCCGGAGGATCGCCTCGATCAAACAGGGCCAAGATGTGATCGGCAGCCGGACCAAGGTTCGTGTCGTGAAGAACAAGGTTTCGCCTCCTTTCAAAGAGGTGGAGTTTGACCTCATCCACGGGGAGGGAATTTCTCGAGAAGGGGATGTCCTCGACCTCGCCGTGGAAAAGAATATCGTGGAAAAGAGCGGGACCTGGTACACCTATCAAGGGCAACGCATTGGTCAGGGGAGGGAGAATTCAAAGCAGTTTTTGAAAGAGAATCCCAAGGCCCTCGAGTCCATGGAAAAGGAGATCCTCGAGAAGTTCCAGGCCTCAAGAGCAGGGTCCGTGGAATAAGTCAGGGAGAAACCGAAGATGGATTTGAATCAGATCCTAATGGAAGCCCTCACCCAGGAGGCATCAGACGTTCACGTCAAGGTGGGGAGTCCTCCGATCTTTCGGGTCAATGGTGTCTTGAAGCCTTGGGAAAAGTTGAAACCCTTCGATCACAATGATGTGTCAAAGATGGCTTTTGGACTCATGAACGACTGGCAGAAAGAACGATTCATCAAGAATCGGGAGGTCGACATGGGCTATGAGGTCTATGGTCTCGGTCGATTTCGCGTGAATGTCTTTCAGCAGAGAGGAAAGATCAGGATCGCCCTCCGAATCGTCCCCTATCAGATCAAAACGCTCCAGGATCTTCACTTGCCACAAGTGATTAAGGATATTTCACTCGAACAGAGGGGGCTCGTCCTCGTCACCGGAACGACGGGAAGCGGGAAGTCTACCACTCTTGCTTCGATGATCGATGTCATCAATAACCATCGGAATTGTCACATTATCACGATTGAAGACCCCATTGAATTTATCCACGAGGACAAAAGATCAATCATCGATCAGAGAGAGATCGGTTCGGATACGAGCACCTTCTCGAGTGCCCTGCGGGTGGCGCTACGGCAAGACCCGGATGTGATTCTGGTCGGTGAGATGAGGGACTTCGAGACGATCGAGACAGCTCTCACCGCTGCGGAGACAGGACATTTGGTCATGTCGACCCTTCACACGTTGAATGCTACGGAGACGATTACCCGAATCATCTCGGTCTTCCCACCTTACCATCAGAAGCAGGTTCGCCTCCAACTGGCAGGAGTGCTCAAAGGGGTCGTCTCCCAACGATTGGTCCCGAGGGCAGATGGCATGGGGCGGGTGCCGGCTGTTGAGGTATTGATCTCCACGGCAAGGGTGAGGGAGTGTATTACTGAAAAGGATAAGACCAATGAGATCAATGACGCCATTACCAAGGGAGTGACGTCCTACGGAATGCAGTCCTTTGACCAGTCCCTGATGTTCCTGATGAAGGATAACTTGATCACGTATGACGAGGCCCTTAAACACTGTACGAATCCGGATGACTTTGCTCTCAGGGTGAAGGGCATCCTTGCAACCAGTGATACTACCTGGGAAGACTTTGAAGTCCTCGAAAAAGAGAAGGAAGAGACACAGGAGGCAAAGAGAAAGGTGGGGTCCGAAAAGACGCTCAAATCCGGAACGGATGAGAGAGGGGGAAGAGGGGTTAAGCAATGACCTCGGATGAGATTCGAAGATCCTTCCTCAACTATTTTGCGGAGCGGGGCCACCGGATTGTGCCGAGCTCTTCCCTCGTTCCTAAGAATGACCCCACGCTGCTCTTTACGAATGCCGGGATGGTTCAGTTCAAGGGGGTCTTTCTCAATGAGGAGACCCGTGATTACATCCAGGCCACTACGTCCCAGAAATGCGTTCGTGCCGGTGGGAAACATAATGATCTCGAAAATGTCGGCATTACGGCACGGCATCACACCTTTTTTGAGATGCTCGGCAATTTCTCCTTCGGTGACTATTTTAAAGAGGGTGCCATCGAGATGGGGTGGGATCTTCTCATCCGTCAGTGGGGATTGCCCAAGGAGAAGATGTGGATCACCATCTATCTCGAAGACGACGAGGCCTTTCATCTCTGGCGAAAGATCGGCATTTTAGAGGACCGGATCGTCCGGCTGGGGGAGAAAGACAATTTCTGGGCCATGGGGGAGACGGGTCCTTGCGGTCCCTGTTCGGAGATCATCATCGATCAGGGAGAAGGGGTGGGCTGCGGCCGCCCGAATTGCAGTGTAGGATGCGACTGCGACCGCTTCCTGGAGCTCTGGAACCTTGTCTTTATGCAATTTAACCGGGATCCAGATGGAAAGCTTCATCCCCTGGCCAAGCCCTGTATCGACACGGGGATGGGGCTTGAACGGATCTCAGCCATTCTTCAAGGAGTCAGAAGTAATTACGACACAGACCTCTTTCATCCCCTCCTTCAGGAGGTCGAAGCCATCAGCCGCACCTCCTATGGAGAAGATCTCCGTGCCGATATCTCGGTCCGGGTCATTTCGGATCACAGCCGGGCCACCACCTTCCTAATCAGTGATGGCGTGCTTCCTTCGAATGAGGGCAGGGGTTATGTCCTTCGCCGGATCATGAGAAGGGCGGTTCGCCACGGAAAGAGGCTTGGAATCGAAGGCCCTTTTCTTGATCGGATCTCCTCCAGGGTGGTGGAGTTGATGAGAGCTGCCTATCCAGAATTGATGGAGACTCGAAACTATGTCTCCAAGGTCATCCGGAATGAGGAGGAACGTTTCTCCGAGACCCTCGATTCAGGCCTGAAGATCCTGCGGGAAGAACTGGAGCAGATGAAGACCAAAGGGAGGAAGACCCTTTCAGGAGAGGTGGTCTTTCGCCTCTATGACACCTTTGGGTTTCCTCCTGATCTGACCGAGGAAATCCTACGGGAGGACGGGTTGGGTTATGATGAGGCAGGGTTTCAGGCCCAGATGGAAGGGCAGAGGCAGAAGAGTAAGCAGTCCTGGCAGGGAATAGGTGAAGGGAAGGCCAAGGAGGTCTATCGCCGGCTTGTGAATGAAGGTATCAGGACCGTTTTTACGGGTTACGAAGAACTCCAGTCAGAATCGAAGATCATGAAATTGATTAAGGGCGATGAGATCGTCTCCTCAGTCAATGAAGGGGAGGAGGTCGAAGTCATTACTGAGAAGACACCTTTTTATGGAGAGGCCGGAGGCCAGGTGGGGGATCGTGGCGTCATCTTTTACGAGAATTACTCCTTAGAGGTGATCGATACCCTTAAACCTCTGGAGGAATTGATCGTCCATCAGGCGAGGGTCAAGCGAGGAACGGTGAAAGAGGGAATGGAGGCAAATCTGAGGGTCGATCCCGTGCGACGAAGAGCGATCGCCCTCAACCATTCCGCCACCCATCTCCTTCAGGCTGTGTTGAGAGAGGTCCTGGGAGATCATGTTCGCCAGGCAGGTTCCCTGGTCTCTGCCGAGCGTTTGAGGTTCGACTTCACTCATTTCGCAGCGATTGAGAGAGAAGACCTGGCACGGATTGAGGCCCTGGTCAACCAGAAGATTCGTGAGAATTTAAAGGTCGACACAAAGATCATGGCTGTGGAGGAGGCCCTCCAGACAGGGGCCATGGCACTGTTTGGAGAGAAATACGGAGAAAAGGTGAGAGTGGTGATGGCCTCTGACTTCAGTACGGAGCTCTGCGGAGGGACCCATACAGAGAGAACAGGAGATGTCGGTTTTTTCAAGATCATCAGCGAAATGGGCGTGGCTGCAGGCGTGAGGAGGATCGAAGCCCTGACTGGCGAGGCAGCCTATGAGCATGTCCGGGAAGAGGAACAGGAGCTCTGGCGACTTTCTCAGGCTCTCAAGGCCAATCCCGGCGAGATCTTTCAAAAGGTTGATCGGCTGCTCCAACGGCAGAAGGATTTAGAGCGGGAGGTTCTTTCTTTACAGGGGAAATTAGGCCACCAGGAGGTCCTGGATCTTCTTTCACAGATCAAAGAGGTGAAAGGGATAAGGGTCTTATCGGCCAAAGTCGATGGGAAGGACCCGAAGCAATTGCGGGATTTTGTCGATCAACTAAAGACCAAGATCGGATCAGGGATTGTCCTTCTCGGAGGCCAGAGCCAGAACAAGGTCAACCTGATCATGGGTGTGACCCCTGATCTTTCGAAACGGTACAATGCCAGCGAACTGATCAGAAAGATCTCGGTCCATATTGGAGGGACAGGAGGAGGCAGGCCTGATTTTGCACAGGCAGGGGGGACAAATCCCGAAAAACTGGATGAGGCGCTAAGGGCAATTGAGGATTTTATTTGACAGACTGAAATTGTCGGGTTCTTATTTGAAAAAAGGTTTTAATCCCCCCAACCCCCCTTTAGTCAAAGGGGGAAGGAAGGGGGGATTTTTTATTATGTGTCTCCATCAACGAGGTTAGCTATCAAGATGACGAAGGTTAAGACACGGTTTGCGCCCAGCCCGACCGGAGACTTGCATATCGGGGGGGCGCGGACCGCTCTGTTTAATTGGTTATTGGCACGGCACCATCACGGAATCTTCGTGCTTCGCATTGAAGACACTGATGTGGCCCGATCCACCCGGGAATCGATCCAGGTGATCTTGGATGCGATGACCTGGTTAGGCATGGATTGGGACGATGGGCCCTACTATCAGGCCCAGCGGATCAGCCTCTACCGGGAGGCTGCGGAAAAACTTCTCAAGGAAGGAAAGGCCTTCCGATGCTATTGTACGCCAGAGGAACTGGAGGGAAAGAGGGAGGCAGCACTCAAAGCCGGGGTGAAACCCAGATACGACCGGACCTGTCTGCACCGGAAGCCGCCTTATCCAGAGAGGCCCTCCGCCATCCGTTTCCTTTCTTCGGATGAAGGGACAACCGTGGTGGACGATCTCATTCAGGGTAGGGTGGAGTTTGACAATAGAGAACTGGACGACTTGATCATCCTTAGAAGCGATGGGTTTCCTACCTACAATTTTTCAGTGGTCGTCGATGATGCTACTATGGAAATCACCCACGTCATCCGGGGAAATGACCATTTGAACAACACACCCCGCCAGATCCAGATTTATCATGCCCTGGGCTACCCCCTGCCTCATTTCGGCCATGTCTCTATGATCCTGGGTCCGGACAAGAAGAAGCTCTCAAAACGACATGGGGCCCAGTCTGTGATGGAGTATCAGAAGATGGGCTATCTTTCACAGGCTGTGGTCAACTATCTGGTCCGTCTGGGATGGTCCCACGGAGATCAGGAGGAGTTTACTCTGGAGGAGTTGATCGAGAAATTCAGTTTAGAGGCAGTAGGAAAGTCTGCGGCTGCCATCAATCCGGGAAAGCTCGATTGGCTCAATGCCCAGCATATGAAACGGATGGATTTGGGGGAATTAGCCAGGATAGTCTTACCCTTTCTTCGGGCCAAAGGCTATTTGACCGATGACCCAACCGGAGAGGAGGTGGAGCTTCTGAAGAAGGCAGTTCAATCTCTCCGGGAGAGAGCAAAAACCCTGGTGGAGATGGCCGATCTCATGGAGTTTTACTTCCGCCTTGAAATTGCCTATGAGGAGAAGGCCTCGGAGAAGTTCCTCAGGGATGAGACAGTTCCTATCTTTGAAGAGATCATTCAGTCCTTGGCAAAGATGGAGAATTTAGATAAAGAAGGATGCCACCGTCTGATCCAGGAATTATCAGACCGCCGTGGAGAACCCTTGGTAAAGATCGCACAGCCTCTTCGGGTGGCCCTGACCGGGAAGACCGTGAGTCCTCCCATGGACGAGGTGATGGAGGCTCTCGGAAGAGAAGAATTGATCCGACGAATCCAGAGGGCCATAGAGTATATCCAGAGCAAAACAACGACTCATTAAGCCGAAG
>DATIGG010000356.1:0-16691 GCA_035454825.1 Thermodesulfobacteriota bacterium
ACGGACTTGCGACACAGTCTCTTCAAGGGGAGGGTCAGGGTGGGGCTGGGGTTCTTATTCCTCCACCGCCCTCCAAATTCTCTCCTTTACCCCTTCAATCTCTTGCAACACCTCATCATTCCAAAATCTCAGAACACGAAACCCAGCCGTCAATAGTTTCTGCGTGCGCATTTCATCCTCTTTCGTATGTTCTCCGTGTTGCCCCCATCTACTTCAATAACCAGCTTCTTATCCAAACATACGAAATCAAGGATGGAATCACCAAACGGATGTTGCCGCCGAAACCTGAAACCTGTCGGCAACGCAGAATCCTCCACAAAGCGTTTTCTGCATCTGTCATTTCATTCCGCAACGTTCGTTGCAGTCTATTCGAAAGTATCCTTTTATTTGTTTGGCCGAGCGTACCCCATCCCCTCACTGACTCTCCCCTTGAAGGGGAGAGAATATTAAGTTGTTAGCTAACCCTCTCCTCAAAGGGGAAGGAATCCAATTCACCTTTCTCACGAGACTCTTGAGAATATCGATTTTATGCCATGCTGTATATTTATCTCATTGACCATTGGATTTGCTCATTGTCTTACTGCTTGCCTGTATGTTTGCCCCATTCCTGCCACTGCAAACCGGTATTTCTCTCCCAGTCCGATTCAAATTTGGCGTCAAAAAACCCTTTTAACTTCTCCAGGAGGCGTTTCCAACCCGGCAGGTATTCATATTTCAAGACATCTTCCAGGAAAGGAACGATTTCCCCTAATTTCTCTTTGGGGAGGTAGGCCATAGCCCTCATTTCAAAGGAGCGTTTCAAGGCCTCAGGGCTGAGTGCATGGGCAGTCAGCATGGCAACCTTGAAATGGCGATTGACAGCGAGAGAGAGCAGGTCAAAGCCCCGGACCCCCATGATGTCCAGAATGACAAGGTCGTAGTCCTGAGACTCTAACTTCTTCACCGCGGTCTCATAGGTCCCGGCCTTCTCGAAGGTACAGTTCGGGCAGGTTCCGACAATCTCTTCTTCAAGAAGGGACAGAACATCCGGTTCATCATCCACAGCTAAAATCCTCTTTCCATCCAAAAATGATTCCTTCATGTGGCCTCCTCCTTTTCCGTGACAATCTGCCTCGTCACCCCTGGACCTAACTCCTCCTCACAACGAGACAGTGTCGTAAGTCCGTTCATGGTTCGACATGCTCACCACGAACGGACATATGCACCCTAAATCTCAATTGCATAGCCGTTCGTCCTGAGCATGTCGAAGGGCGGACGGCGAATTACGAGACAGTCTTAAAAAGGTCTTAGATCCGAAGCGTCTCGCCGTCCTTTAGAATTCGGATTCCATCCATATGGAGTGTTTCGATCTCCTTTTTGATTGCCTGGTAATATTGGGTCTTGGTATGGGTTGCCAAGACTCTTTTGGGGGCGGGGCTGATATTCAGGAGCTCCTCCTTAAGGAGAGTAGGCGTCAGATGTCCTGTTCGCAGAGCCATATCAGTCATGAAGCTCGGGAAAGAGACATCGATCACGAGGCAATCAATCGGTATCCCCTTCAGCTTTTTCCATGTCTCCTTTGAAGGGCCCATATCCCCGGTATAGAAAATGCGTTTCTTAGGGTGATTTTCTACAAGGTATCCGACCGCTGAAACCGTATGATTTACCCGATAAGCTGTGATCGCATATTCACCGACCTGGGTCGGTTGCCCGGTCTTCAACTCGATAAGGTTTAAGACGCCATACTCGACGTTTGGAATTTCCGTAAAATCAGGCCAGACAGAGCTGTTGAAAAGGTGTCGTTTAATCGTTTTCACCACCGAAGGAATGGCGTAGATATTGACACGATGTCCTCGTTTCCCTGCGATAATGTTGTCTGCAAGAAATGGAATCCCGATGATATGGTCCAGGTGGGCATGGGTGATGAAGATGTGCTGAACCTTCCGCTGTTCTTTTTCGTCGAGGACTGTCGTTAAGCTTCCCGCATCAAAGAGAATCTCTTGATCCAGTAGGAAGCCCGGCAGATGATTCCCTGGAAAATCTGCCCCAGAGCAGCCCAGAACCCTGATCTTCATCGCCGGCTCCCATCTTTTCCTTACCGCCTCTCTCTCCAACTGCCTACCGGCCCCGATCTCACCTAAAGGCGGGGCAGCCAGGGTGTGAGGGGAGGTAACCGTGAGGGAGCCAACCCTACCGCCTGATGGGGGCTGAACTTTCGCAAACTCCTTCCAGAGTCTCTCTTCTCGTTTCTTCCATTTTCCACCCCAGTGCGAAGCAAAGAAATCTCCGAGCTTTATAAGCAGCTTTTTCCATCCAGGAAGATATCCATAGGTCAGTGCGCCTTCAAGAAAAGGAACGATTTCTCCCAATTTCTCTTTCGGGAGATAGGCCATCGCCTTCATCTCAAAGGAGCGCTTGAGCGCTTCGGGCGTAAGCGCATGGGCCGTCAGCATGGCAACCTTGAAATTTCGGCTAACCGCTTTTGCCAGCAGCTCAAAGCCCCGGACGCCCATGATATCCAGGATCACCAGATCGTAAGTGTGTGAAATCATCTTCTGCGAGGCTTCTTCAAAGGTTGTAGCCCTATCGAAAACACAATCAGTACAGACTCCCTGAATTTCCTCTTCCAGAAGGCTCAAAACATCGGGCTCGTCATCAACTGCCAGGATGCTCTTCCCGCTGAGAATGGACTCTTCCTTCATCGGCAATCCTCCTTCAAAACATATCAAACTTTTTTTAGAAAACAGAGGTCTCGTACACCGGTCAGGGTATGGTTCGACAGGCTCACCATGATCGGGAAAAAATCGTTCGTCCTGAGCTTGTCGAAGGATGCCCGCCCTGTTCCTAATATGGTGCAGGGCCCGTTCCGTCATTCGGTTACGTTATTCGTCTTGAGAATTTCATGCAGCCGTCAGACCCTAAACGATACGGGCTTCGTACCCGTAACCTTAACCCTCCTTCATCCTCCTTAACGCCCCCCTTCCCCCTCTTAAACTAAGAGGGGGGGAGGGGGAGGCCCTTCCATCCTGTCAAGACTCTCACGTCTGAAGCGGTGGGATCCGAACCGTAAAGCATGTCCCGGAATCCCCGCGGCTCTCAAGGTTGATCTCGCCTCCCATGGCCTCCACAAGGGACTTGACTCCTGGAAGGCCAAGCCCATATCCTGCGACGTCTCCACGTCGCTCATCCCTGACCCGGACAAACCGCTTAAAAATCTCTTCCTGCGCATCTACCGGAATTCCAATACCGTCATCTCTAACCGAGACGATTAAGTCCTCTTCCCCGTAAACAGAAATCCATGTCTCGCTCCGCCGATACTTCATGGCATTGCTGATCAAGTTTCGGAGAATTTGCCGGATCTTCTCTCCATCGTGGCAGAAAGGAGCCTCGCTGTATCTTCCGTCCACCTCAAAATGGATCCCTTTTCCCCGGAGGATGCGACGAACCTCTGTCCAGCTCTTGGCGCCGCTCAATTTCTCTACTGTTTCCGGATCGTTCATCTCAAGCACGTCGCAAAGCGAATCTCTCAGGATCCCTTTCATTCCGATTTGTTCCTTCGTGAACAGACCTTCTTTCGAATGAGAGATCGTGATCATTTCACGAAGAAGGTTTTGGGCCTTCTCCACATTCCTCTGAATCCGTTCAACCAACCGTTTCTGAGACTCCACAAGAGGTTCCCGTCTCTTAAGGAGGCTTTTTGTCGTAGCCGAGGCAATGGACAGGGGACCCGTGAGGTCATGGATAAGGAGATGGAAAAGGTGGTCTCTCTCCGCCGCCTCTTGGATCTGTCGTTCATTTTGTTCCCTCGAACCCTCCCTCTTCCCAAGTAGCTTTCTCAGCATCTTCCTATCCCTTCTGGAAAGATATGGAAAAAGTGCTTCCTCCAGATGAAAAACAATCCTCTAAATTCTGACAGTGGGGGCAGGCAGATATTCTGCCCGGGCAAACGTCCTTGTCCGTTGTCAGAAAGGGGCAGCGCCGACTCTTAACAGCGAGATCAATCCCGAGGCGTTGGGCATGGACCTTCATCCGGTGAAGGTCGAGGCCTTTTCCTCCCGCATAAAAATCATAAGGCTTTCCGGATGTATAGAGCTCCGTTTCCTGAGTGTGGAAGAGTCCATCAAATATGAATTTCTGATTCTCTCCACTGATCCCGATCCCAGAATCCTGGACATGGATGAAAACCATTGAAGAGTCCTCTTCCAATGAAACTTCCACCTTCCCTTCATCCGGAGTGTTCTCAATCGCGTTTCTCGTCAGCCCTATCAGCATGTCTTCAAGGAAACTTCGGTCCGTAATAATGGAAACATCCTGTTTCGGTCCAACATGGAGCTGGACGCCTCGATGGCAGGCTTGTTCTCTTGCCCTTTCAAGAACGTTTTCTACAATTGGGACAAGTTGAAGGTTTTCCATCTTCATCCCTTGATAGGTTCGGATGATCTTGTCTGTCTCCTGTTGGATCTCAAGGAGGCGATTCAGATGCTTTTCCAAGGTATCGAACAATTTTTCCTCTCCCAATGGAGATTTCTGCTCTTGGAGCTTTCGTGCCAAGAGCTTAAGCTTCCCCCGAATCACTGCCAAAGGGGTCCGAAGTTCATGGGAAAGGTGATCCAAGGCCTTGCTCTTGGCCCGGTTCAGACACTCAAGCTCTGCCCTGGATTGCTCCAGGGCATCGATGCGGGCTTTCTGGAGTTGGGCTATTTCGATAAAGACGGAGGCATGATTCCCAAAGGTCCGCAGAAAAGACTCATCCCCCCTCTCAAAGCCGCCACCCTTCTTATTAAGAAGTTGGATGACCCCGAGTTTTTCTCCAGCCCGGTTATAAAGGGGCATGCAGAGAAGGCTCTGGGTGTGATAACCCGTTCGGGCATCCACCTCCTTATTGAACCGTGGATCCCTGTAGGTATCTTTCAGATTAACAACTTCTCCTGTCTTGAAGCAATATCCTGCCGCCCCCACACCGGATCGGATTCGAATCACCTGTTCTCCCATTCCGAGAGCCACGGTTGACCATAATTCATTCGTCTTTGGATCATAGAGAAAGAGGCTACAACGGTCGGCTTCCATGACCTCTGCAGCCTTTTGGGCAATTCTTAAAAGCATCTCATTAAGCTGAAGATCCAAGCCAATGAGCTGCCCAAGTTCGAGTAAGGATTGAAGTTTACGTGCCTGGGCAGTCAACGCCAGCTCCCGCGCCCTGTCGGTCTGGAGGCGAGTCTTCTCCCTTCGGTCTCCTTTTTGTCGTTTTCGGGGATGGTCTTTGTGAAGGTGCATTTCTCTCTACGTATAGGGGAAATACCCTCTTGTGTCAAGAAAAAAATTGCCCGTATCAGTCGCAGGGGTCACAGAGACTTAGATTTACTGAGGAAGGTTAAGTCCGGGGTCATTTACCCAAAACTTCTTTGTGGGTTCCAATGCCCGTGATGAGAATATTCGATTCACTGCGTATGTAGGTTGCCCGGTAATTCATGGTGATGCTGAAGGCCCATTGATTCGTATCTTTTAGTTTTTCATTTCTTAAGCCTGGATAAGATGGATTCATCGTCAGTCTTTCCAACTGCTCCCAAAATTTTATTCGGACCTCTTTGGGAAGATCATTGAGCCTCCTAATCACTGTATCGGAAAAGATGATCTTAGTCGCCAAAGTGTTTCCTAGCCTCTTTCACCGATTTAAAAACCTTTACCCTTCCCTTCTCGATGTCTTTGATGGATTGAGCGATCTGGTCCTGCCATTCCTGACTCCAGAACCAACCCTGGCCTCTTGGGATTTCTACGACCGGGCGAATAACAATTTCCTCTCCCTGAGCGAACACCTCCACACGTTCTCCTACCTTTAAAGGGATTTTGCTTCTGACATCCTCGGGAATGGTAACCTGAAACTTTTCCCTGACCTTCACCGTTGTTCTCATAATCAGCACCTTCGGTATTACTGTATTACTTTCGTATAATCATACCAAACTTATCTTCCAAAGTCAAGTCAAGCCCTCTTCAAATTGTGCCTTAGCTCCCTTCAGACCACACTCCACCCCATCCCCACCCTCACCCTCCCCTTTAAGGGGAGGGAATATTTGAGTTAGTACCTGTCCCCCCCCCAGGGGAGAGGTCTGGTGTCTGAAGTCCGAAGTTCCTGCCTGCGGCAGGCAGGCAGCGTCTGAATTGAGAATCATGGGTCTTCATGATATGATTGCTTTCGAATTTGAAGAACATGCTAAGACCTACATTTTTCATTTGGAAGGCTGTAGCTCCCTCTGACAAGGAAATTCCAAATGAAGTCATTTGTTAACATCTCAAAGATTTCCCCGCCTGTTTTACCCCGAATTTTGGATCGCTCACGACTTCTGGACCTCCTTGAAAGGAATAAAAACAAAAAATTAATCCTGATACTCGGGCGAGCGGCGCAGGGAAAATCAACCCTGGCGGCCTCCTATGTAAGATCATCAAAGACCCCCTTTGCATGGATAAATCTGGCCGAAGAAGACTCCGATCCGGTCAACCTTTTCTATTTGATGGGCCAGTCCCTCCAGCATGCTCTCAAGGAAATCGATCTTTCCCGCTTGCTCTCCTATCCCTCAGGGGTGTCGGATCCCATGTCAGAAATGGCTTTCTTCCGCGAATGGACCCATTCTCTCTTTGAGATCATACCCACCTCCATTCAGATCGTCATGGATGGCCTCGACCGGCTCTTCCCTGAAGCCCCTGCATTCAAGCTCCTGCAGATTTTGGTTGAAGAAGCACAACCCAATGTTTGCCTGATCATGTTATCCAGGGAGATTCCCCCCCCTCCTTTCGAATTTCAGCATTTGAAGGTGAGACAGGAAGCATTTATTCTGACCAATGAGGAACTCGCTTTCACCCCCGCTGAAATCAGGGATTATTTCCAAAAAGTCCAGCAGATATCCCTCAACCCCGATCAATTGAAGATGATCCTTTCTTCCACCGAAGGATGGGTTGGGGGGTTGGTTTTGCTTTCCGAGTTCATCAATCGATTTTCAGAGACTTCGAAAAAGAGGCTCTTACCGGCAGATCTTCCTGACCATTTCAGACGGGAAGTTTTCCAATACTTTGGCAAAGAAATATTTTCTTCCCAACCTAAACAGGTCCAGCAGTTTCTCATCAAATCGTCCATCTTCGACCCGATTGAACCAGGGTTTATCAAGGATTTGATCGGTGGAAATAACACCACGGAAATCCTCCGCGAGTTTTCGAGAAGAAATCTCTTTGTCCAATCGATCTACGACTCGAAAAAGGGATGGTTGTTCCGGTACCACCAGTTATTTAGGGATTATTTAAGTGCCAAGCTCGAATCGGAGATAGATGCTGAGGAGCGCAAATCGTTGCTTGTGAAAGCGGCAACCCTTTATGAAGAAAAAGGCGACTTGGAAAATTCGGTCAAGTATTTTCTTGAGGCAAAAGCCCATCTGAAAGCCATGTCGATCATCGAACGAGTCGGAATGAATCTTCTGAAGATGGGAAGAAAGACCGATCTTTCTCTATGGGTCACCGCTCTCCCCGAAGACCTGATTCAAAGCAATCCCTGGCTTCTCTTTTATCTTGCCATGGCCCGGAGGTTTACCGATGTGAAAGAAAACATATCGAGCCTCTGGAAGGCCCTGACGCTCTTCAAGGAAAAAGGGATTATCAACGGCCATATGCTCTCCCTGGCTTATTTGATTGAGAATGTGATCCATATCGGACATTATCATTCCGTCCCGGTGGGGTCATTGATGAAGGAAGGACAGGCCATCCTTCAATCCTTGAAATCGGAATCGTATGCCTACGAGAGGGCGGTCCTGTGGCTGCAGCTTGGCCTGGCCCGGATCCGAACCGAGGGAAACGTGCGGGACGGAGTTTCCGCTTGTGAGACCGCGTATCTCATTGCCCTCCAGCTAAAGGATCTCTCCCTCCAGGCCAATGCCCTGATCTTCTCCATCTTCGGCCTGGCTTACCTCGGAGAGTTCTCTCTCGCTGACAAGCATTACGCGAAACTCGACAGGTTGCTCACCAAGATGGTGAACCCCGAGCTCCGGGCAATCCAGTTCTATTCCAGTATCATCCTCTCCACGAACCGGGGAGATTTTGGGAAGGCGCTTGAATCGCTCAACACCTTTAAAAACTTTATCGAGAAATACGGCTTTATCTTTCTCTATCCCCGGGACCTTTACTACCGGTCCCTCATGAAAGTCTTTCTTCGAGAGTATGCTGAAGCAAAAGAAATCGCAAATGTCCTGCTCGACAAGGCGAAATTCCTTGGAGGCCCTTTCTTTGAGGGACTCTCTTACGGCGTTCTTGCCCTCTGTCACTATTACCAGGGTGAATACAAAAAGGCGAGAGGCTTTGTGGAACAATCGATAAACGTCTTATCGTCCGAGGAAGCTAAGTCAGAGATTCATCTTTACTGGCATAAGCAGTTGGCAGGGTTCATCCACTACCATCTCCATGATTACAGGGCCGCAGAAAAAGAGCTTGAAGAGACGCTCGACTACTTTGGACAATTTTCAGGATATGTCTCCCTCGCAGGAAGCCATTTTGCGATGGCCCTTCTTAAATTCCAGCAGGAGAACAAGAATGAGGCCTCAAATCATCTGAGGATGGGCTTCCAGATCGCTGAAAAGAAGAAGTACGAACATTTCATCTTCTTAAGCCCGGAGGACCTGGTCAGAACGTGCGTTCTTGCCCTCGAGATCAAGGTCCCTGAGGCCATCGTTTATGCGGCTCATCTGCTCTCAACCCGTCTTTCGACGATTGCCGAGGATGACCTGAAGAAATTATCCGGTCACCCCGATTCTGAAGTCAGAGAAAAAGCCCTGCGGATCAGAAAATCGATCCACCGCTCGAAGGTTCCTTCCCTTCGAATCGAGACCTTTGGAGGGTTTCGGGTATTTCGTGCCGGTCTCATTGTTGAGGAAAAGGAATGGGATCGGACACAACCAAAGCAGCTCTTAAAGGCCATCGTCTCCCACGGAACTCAAGGGGTTCCGAAAGAGACCATCCTCGATGCCCTCTGGCCTGAAGAAGACTTTGGCGCTTCGGAGAAAAACTTTAAAACAACTCTTCAACGGCTTCGAAGATCTTTGGAGTCTGTAATCCATAAGGATTTTGGGTCCTCTTATATCCACCTTCATGGAAACTTCATCTCTCTTGATCCTGAACTCTGCCAGGTGGATATGAATCAATTTCTCTCTCTCCTTAAGAAGGGAGAGGCAAAGGAGAAAAAAGGCGATATTCGTGCCGCCCTTTCTTCTTATTCCGAAGCAATCGATCTTTACAGGGGAGATTTCCTGCCCGAGGAGATCTATGCCCCTTGGGCCGATTTAAAAAGGGAAGAATTGAGGCAAAAATATATCGAATTCTTAAACAGGATGGGCGAGCTCTATGAGAAACAGGGGGCCGTCAAGAAGTCGATTTCCTGCTATAAGAAGATGATTGAGGCAGATCCGCTCCTCGAAGAGTCCTACCAGAAGCTGATGATCCTCTACTACAATAAAGGAATGTATAATGAAGCCCTAAGAGCGTTTAAGGCATGTGAAAAGGCCTTAGATACAGACCTTAAGAGCAAACCGATTTCAACCACCCTTTCCCTCAATAAAAAGGTCCTGGAAAAACTCCGCTCCAAGTAACAGGCTGGAATAATCTTAGCAAACCCTGACGGGAGATTTTTGAGGCTTCTTTGTGGGGAATAGCGTCGCGAATTGCTTCTTATATAGATAAAATAATGGGTTAAAAAACTTATCTAACTTATTGATTTCATTATGGAGGCGGCAACCGGATTTGAACCGGTGAATAACGGTTTTGCAGACCGTCGCCTTACCACTTGGCTATGCCGCCTCTGGAGCGGGAAACGGGATTTGAACCCGCGACTTCAACCTTGGCAAGGTTGCACTCTACCGCTGAGTTATTCCCGCGTTTTCCCTAAAAAGTTACAAGATTTAGCACTGGATGTCAATACCCAAGAACTGGCACTTTGGACATTTTAGGCGTTTGATTCAGATAACGATCTCTTTGAGGAATCTCCTGAAGTAATCGATCCCCGAGAGGACAGCCAGCCCCAAGGCAATCCATAGAACCACCATCCCAATGTTGTAGAAATTGATGTGTGGTGACCCACCCTTCATGATCAGGCAGAAGATAGAAGCTACCTCGAAGACCGTTTTATACTTACCCAGATTGCTCGCTGCGATGACCATCCCGTGTGATACCGCGATTCCTCTCAAACCGGTCACCGCCATTTCCCTTCCAACGATGACGACAACCATCCACACGGGAATCCCTCTTGTCGGGATGAGGGCGATGAGGGCGGTTACGATGAGGAGCTTGTCGGCCAGCGGGTCCAGGAACCTCCCGAGCGTTGTTACCATTCCTCTGCGTCGAGCCAGGTAGCCGTCTAAATAATCGGTAACCGCAGCCACTAAGAAGAAAAGCGCTGTGAAGATTTGATAGTCCCGCCCAGGGTTCAGCAGCAGCAGGATAACAGGGATTGCCAAAATCCGGATGATCGTGACCCCGTTGGGAAGGGTCATGATCTGTTCACGATTGAGCTTTTCCATGGAGGACACTTTGACTTCAGATTTCAAATTGGAGATTTTAGATCTTAAATCTACAATCTGCAATCTAAAATTACATTGAGGGCTACTGTTTATAGGACCGATAATAGTTCAATACTCTCCGGACGTAGTCCACGGTTTCCCGGTAGGGGGGGATGGTACCGAGCTGGGCCACAATGTTTTCGCCTGCGTTGTAGGCTGCAAGAGAGAGCCTGAGGTCGTTGTTAAAAAGAGAAAGGAGATACTTGAAGTAGCGAACTCCGCCTTCAATATTCTCCTTTGGATCGAAGGCATTTGACACCTTCAGCCGAAGGGCAGTTTCCGGCATCAACTGCATCAGTCCTCTGGCTCCCTTCCTCGAAACGGCTTGTGGATTAAATCCTGATTCTGCCCGGATCATTGCTTTGATGAGCGCAAAATCGATCTGGTATCTCTTTGCGAATTCAGAAATAATGGAGTCAAAATTTTTCGAATCGAGAAAGGAATAGGACGGTGTAAATTCAGCAGGTTCTCCTCCAACATCTTCTTTGCTCTCTCGGATATAGAGCTTAAACTTCGGATCTCTCGGACAGTTTGTAAAATGGATCACCCCGTTCTCATCCTCGTACCGATAAATTCCTGCTATAGAAAAATCGGCCATGAGGAGGATACAAAAAAACAGGGCAATTAAGCTCGGATACTTCATAAAGTCCTGACTTGCAAATTGAAAATTGGTAAATAAATTAACACGGTTGCCAATTTATGTCAACCATTTTTGGACAGCCGATTAAACCGAAGGATTTAAATCCTCTTAAAATTAAAGGAATTTTTAAGAATAAGGATTTTAACCATAGGATTTTACTGCAATCTTTATGCCATTAAAGAGAAAATCGCATAGGGCACAGAGCAGAGCGCACGGCGTAAGCAAAATAATTCTATCTCTTTTAGATTATTCCCTTTCCGTCATGAAAAGAAGGGCTTGAGCCCAGCGGCCATCTCCTCAGGGGAGATGACACAGATAACCTCACCGTGAAGTTTTTCAAAATAGTTGATGTCACTCGTATTCCATGGAGGGATGAGCATTCTC
Organism: Thermodesulfobacteriota bacterium; assembly: GCA_035454825.1. Lineage (GTDB taxonomy): Bacteria > Desulfobacterota > BSN033 > BSN033 > UBA1163 > DATIGG01. Next base: position 11,587 of record DATIGG010000356.1, read on the forward strand.
GGGCATAGTCTTGCATAGACCCATGACCGGACTTCAGGGATCGTTCCGGAGAATACAGAAAGATTAAAGCTGAAGGTCTGCTTTTCTTTGAGATAACCAAATATCCTTGTCAAGCCCCTACAAAAATGGCCCCAATCTTCCTGTGTGATATCTTCGATTGTGGAACGATGGACAAAGAATGTTAAGATTTCACCAAAAATCCCGCGGGGTGAGTAGGCCACCAAAAAATGGACATCTCCGAAATATCCGAGGTATCTTTCTCCCCTCTTCATCTCCTCTGCAAGAAGATCCTCCCAGAAGAGGGAATTCTTCTGCTGATATTCGTTTAATCCTTGCAGCACGACTTGCTGTAAAAAGGTCGGGGCTCGATCCACAACAACCTGGAAATGGGGATGATATAATCCCCCTCCGGACTGAGGGAGGTAATTCCAGTTGATTGAACTGTAACTGAAATCTGTCTCTCTCTTCCCTACCCTCATAATCCCATCCTGGGCTACGAGGAAACCATCTCTTAAGATCTCCTCTGAAAATTGGTCGAGATGATAGAAGTGCTCGTCAGATAGGACGACAACCCAGTTGTACCGGGCATAAGGGAAAGAATTAGGAAAGGATACTGCCCTCCCTCTCCGGATTCTCCCTTCGACTGCGATCTCCGGGACAAATTTGGGGGTCAAGGAATCGACCTGATCCGGGCAGAAGGGACACCCTTTCTTAGATGCTTCGATCGTTTCTTGAGAGAGAACCGTTTCAATAAGCCTCCTCCGGAATGGTAAGATTCGAGAAACATGACCTGTCAAGGGGTCTTTCCGAATTTCAAAAGAGATGTTCTTTCTTAGATAGCCATCTCTTTGATCCAGCAGTTCGGCCCGTTCTTCTCTTTTTTCAAATTCAATCTTTGCCAATGCGCCTCCGCAGCGTGTCTTTTCCCCTCACCCCTGCCTGCCGGCAGGCCACTCCTCTTCCCCTACATCCTTCCCATGGCCCGTTCCAATCTGGCCTTGGCAATATTAAAATCACTGAGAGCGCTATAGTAATTCACCCTTGCCTGGGCGAGCAGAACCACGGCGTCGAGCACATCGGTCGCTGTAGCAACCTGATATTTGTACCGTTCTTCGTTCAGTCTTAAATTCTCCTCTGCCTGCTCGATCGACTTCTGTGCCACACCAATGTTCTTTTCCGCCACCAGCATATTCAGATAATCATCTTTCACCTCTAAAGTAATCGCTTCCGTCAATTGGACCTTCGCATCTTCGGCCTGGGTCACCTTAACCTTGCTTTCTCCAACACGATAATAAGTCTTCCCCCATTCCCAAAGGGTGAACGTGGCTAAGGCCGTAATATTCCATTGATCACTCTTGAGCTCCCCGTTAAGATAAGCCTCATCCGAGTTCTTGGAATAATTACCCGAAAGACTGACCAATGGAAATAGCCCGCTCCGGACAATCTTTACATTCTCTTTCGCCTGGTCAACACTCAAATCGGCAATCTTTAGTTCAGGTCTCTGCCGAAGCGCCTCATCCAGAGACTCCTCGAACTTAAGGGGAAAGGGCTTGTATTCAAGAATATCGATCACTTCAAGGGGAGTATTCACCTCTCTGCGGAGCAGGTTATTAAATAAGGATTTGGCCAGGGCCACATCATTTTCTGCCTTGACTAATGCTTGTCTCGCATTGGCCAATCTTACTTCGGCTTGAAGGACATCATTTTTGGCGATCAGCCCCACTTCAAAGAACGCCTTCGATACGTCGAGCTGTGCTTCAAACTGTTTGACAGCCTGTTTGCCGACGTCTACGAATTTTTCAGTGGTTATGATGCTATAGTACCCCACCCTTACCTGAAGGACAATATCGCGCTTAACGGTTTCCACATTCGTTTTCGAGAGCTCTAACCCTAACTTCTCGAAACGGTAGTTCGCAGAAATTGCCCCGCCTGAAAAGAGGGTTTGGATGAGGGAGCTACCAAGATTAAAGGTATCCCGGGTTGTCTCAGCAAGGATCGTTTTACCATCGGCAGTAGTGCGTTCAGTTCGACCTCCGATCGTGGTCGCGTCACTCAGCCGGGTATAGCCGTACTGGCCTGTCCATTTCGGCAAAAAATCGGCTCTTGCTGCTTTTCGCCTGAATTCAGAGCCGATCACTCCCTCCTTTGCTGAGTGAAGGGCCAGATTTCTCTCCATGGCAATACGGATCGATTCTTCAAGGGTCAACGTGTCTGAAGAGCTTTGCGCCCACGAAGAACCTGTCAAAAGAAGGATTAACAGGATGAAACCAATCACTCCTCTAATTTTCACAACCGATCCCCTCCTTTCATCCACAGAACCTTTGCCGGCCACGGATCATAGTTCGTGAGGATTTATTCTAAAATTGATAAAAAGAGATTGTCAAATCAATTTTTTGATCACGTCTAACCCTTCAGGTCTCGGGGGAATTCGATCACGGTGGTCTCCATTCCCCTATGGAGGAGAGGATAAAGCTGAGGGGGAAGAAGCCCGGGTGGCCATGGATTCAATCAGGGCCAGAACCAATCTTTCCATTTCTGCCAACCCTCCCGGTTGAACCCTGGAAAAGGTATCCCGCGGGGTGTGAACGTGCCATCCTTCGGTCGAGATACTGGTCAGACTTAGGGAAGCAATCCCGAGATGACTGAAAGGAAGATGGTCCATCATGATTCCCTGATGGAACCGGAGAGGTCGAAGGTCAATTCCCTTCTCCCGGGCGAAAGCGACGACTTCTTTTAACCACCTTCCCCCGGCTTCTCCTGACGAGCACACCCTCATCTTTCCCTTTTTTCCTACGCTATCGATATTGATCAGGAAGGCTTCCTCGAGAACCATCCGCTTTCTCCGCCTTTTTTGAAACATCAGACTCCCTAATAGACCCATTTCCTCTGCCCCTGTGAAGATGAATCGAAGGTCGACTCCTCTGGTCGCCCGGGAGGCCCATACCCTTGCAACCTGAAGAAGGCTTCCGACACCTGAAGCATTGTCCAAGGCTCCTTCTGACTGGTTTCCCATCCTGGAACAGATGAGGACAACATGGATCGTCATGGAGAGAAAAAAGAAGACCTGGAACAAGATGGGGACATGGACCCAGACCCCGAGGCAGAAGAGAACTCCTGATAATGTTCCGAAGAGGAAGAGGCCGGTCCTAAGATAAAGATTGAGCGACTGGCTTTTAGAATCATAATGGGCCATCAGGTAAAGGGGCTGTCCTTCTTGTTTCCCCGGAAGATGAGCGGAGATGTTCATCGATCGAATGCCTCGGCTCAGATCTTCAGAAACCAGCCACCTTCCCATCGAAATCCAGATCCGATCCCAGACACCCAAGCCAACGAGATAAAGGGTCGAAAAGAGAAAGGCGATAAAAGGTATTTTCTCGTACGTAAGCCAGATGGTCAAAAGAAAGAAAATGGTGAGGAGATGACCTCCTTTCATCCATACCCAGGGAGAGGGATGGATCGAGAATTCTTCCTCTACGGTCTCGTATCCCAATTCCTTCAAGGTCCGGACAATGGCTTGAGCAGCCTTGCTTTCTCCCTTGGTCCCCGTCCTTCGGGGAAAGGAAAACTCTCTTGTATAGCTTAGTGCCCCGCTGCCATCCGGTTCTAAATCGATCACCCTCTTTTTCTCAGGCTCTGGCCGAAAGAGTAACGACCTTTCCGCTGATCTCGAGGATATGGACAATGATCCCTTTGAGGGAAAAAAGGATATCAAGATAAAGAGGGGAGGATTTTGGAACACAAACGCCCTCGATCAGCCTCTGTTCGTGCTCTTCAGAATATTGATCTGCTATCTTGAGGATCAATTTCCCCTTCTCTCCCATCTGCTGGGCAAGAAGTTTGTTCTGAGTGAGGATCAGATCAGGAAGGTTCTCCAAGAGGTTCATCGCCTCTTGAAACACGTCATTGATCTCTTTGACCGCCCGGTCCGTGAAGAGCATCTGCTCCTGGACCCTTTTCTTTAACCGATCCAAGATCCCGTCGATGTTGTATCCCATCCGGTCAAAACTGGAAACGATCGAGATGTAGGGTTTTACCCATTCCTTTCCGACAGCCGCCGCTGAACTCTTTGCAACCAGAAACCGGGTCAGTTCTGAGGAACTTCTTTGAGCCTCCTGTCTGATCTCCTCTGCCTCCTTGATCGATTTCTCTGTCGACTTTCGGAAAGCCTGGAAAGTCATCTCCAGCATCTCGCTGAGACTCCGGCAAACCTCAATCATCTTTCCACTGATTTCCCTATCCATAACGCTCCTTTCCTGGGACCCGATTTCCCCTTTATGAATCGATCATAATGAAGTACCTAAAGTTAAAAGAGTTTTAACTGTTCTTTTTGTTTTTCACCTTTCTCCTCTTCAGGAAAAAGGCTGATTTTTCCATAGACCCCATCATGACCCGGAACGACAGAGACTTTTCCCTGCCGCATCCGAATGATCGCTTCCAAGACCCTGGGTGGAACAAAGGATGCCAGCTCGTCAGGGGAGGCATCGAGAAGAATCTGAAATTCCGATCCTCCTCTCTCCACCAGCCTTTCGTACTCCGTTTCAACAGTTTTTGTCCCGACCTTATGACCCAGAGCCTCTGCAAGGACTTCATCGAGGGGAATGAGGTGGATGGAAGGGATGGCATTTTTAGGAATAAACCCTGCTGGCCGGTCAGCGAGTTCCTCAACGCGATGCATCACCCCGATCGTCATTTTTTTTCCGCATTTCGGGCAGAGGAACCGGTGAGCCTTCGTCTCGGACGGAGAAAAGATGACTCCACAGTCCCGATGCCCATCGTAGTGATATTTTCCCTCTTCCGGGAAAAACTCGACTGTAAAGAGAAATCGCTTCCGGTCTTTCGCCCGGAGAATCTCGACAAGTTCTTTGTAATCCATTGGCCCCTCAAAGGCATTCGCTTCCCTCCCCAAACGGTTGGGAGAATGGGCATCGGAATTGGAAATGAGCGTAATTCGATCAAGGCCGGAGAGCCTCCAGTTCATCTCAGGATCAGAGGAAAGACCGGTCTCGATCGCGTAAATAAACGGAGACATTTCTCCGAAACATTCCTCCATCGAGTCAAATCCGGAATTGGCTCCAAAGATCGAAAACCACGGGGTCCAGGCGTGG
>DATIGG010000357.1:0-2688 GCA_035454825.1 Thermodesulfobacteriota bacterium
AGGGTGATGCTTGCCATAGAAAAATATAAGAGATCAGAAGCTTCTATAGAGAGAGCTGCTCGAATAGCGGGAGTTTCCGTCTCAAAGATGATGGACATTCTTCATGAGCACAACGTTGCAATGAACCTTCAGCACGAGGACTATCTGAAAGGACTGGACTCTCTTCGGAAGATCTGGTGAAATGCGGCAACTTAGGCCTTTCGGTTAGGACAGAATAGGGTCTTCAGCCTGATGTCTGAGGTCTATGGTCTTACTATCTGATCACAGATGACTAAGATTCGTCTTTACAGATAGAATAAGAGGGCTTAAGATTATGCTTGAGAATTGGGATTTGGAGGGGCGTTTCTTATGCTTATTGAATATATAGAGGCCGCATTGGCCAGAGCCAGATATGAAATTATTGAAGATGAAGAACCTTATTATGGCGAAATACCTGAATTGAAGGGAATCTGGGCGACAGGAAAAACACTTGAAGAGTGCCGCAAAAGGTTGTCTGAGGTTATCGAAGGATGGATCATTGTAAGATTGAAAAGAGGATTACCAATCCCTCCTCTCGGAAAATTTCGTATCAAGGAACCTAAGGAAATTAGCATCAGTGGCTAAATTATCCCGGATCTCCTGGCCCCACCTTGTCAGGAAACTCAAAAAATTTGGATTCGAAGGCCCTTACCATGGGGGCAAACATCCTTACATGGTAAAGATTAATCTTGTTCTCATCGTCCCAAATCCACACAAAAGAGAAATAAGCTTAGACCTCCTTATAAGAATCTTAAGGCAGGCTAATATCGAAAAGGAAGAATGGATCAGAGTAGATTGACACAACCTTAATCAAACAAAAGAGAAAAAGGCCGGACAATTCCGATTGAGGCAAGGTAGAAGAAACAATGAGTAGGAGAAAGCGAACATTGCCGAGGGGTTGGTATCCGTTTGATGGAAAAGATTGTAAAAGGGAGATTGAATCTTTCATCGAAGGATGGCCACCTCCCAGTTCCATCCGGGAGCAGGGATTAGGGGGAATTGTTCCTCATGCAGGATGGTATTTCTCGGGGAAGCTTACGGCGAGAGTTCTTCATTCCTTGAAATCAAAAAGAAAGATTGATGTGGTCATTCTCTATGGTGGGCATATGGGACCTGATGAACTTCCCAGGGTTATCTCGGAGAATACCTGCGAGACGCCATTAGGCGATATCGAAATTCATCGAGATTTATTGGAGAAGTTGATGGACAGAGTCGAGGTTGATAAGGAGAGTTCATCGATTGGAGACAATACGATTGAGGTCCAGTTGGCAATGATCAAATATTTCTTTCCTGAATCGAGGCTTCTGGCCGTCAGACCCCCTTTTTCAATCAAAGCGATTGAGTTAGGAAAAGAGATTGCCCGGGTTTCCAGAGAGGAAGGCCTTTCTATCCTCGCAATTGGATCGACTGACCTTACGCATTATGGTCCCAATTATGGGTTCTTGACCAAGGGTATCGGTCCTGCCTCTGTCGAGTGGGTAAAGAAAGTGAATGATAAGGGTTTTATCGGTCTGGCATTAAGAATGGACGCATTAGGTTTATTGGATCATGCCCTTAAGAATGACAGTGCCTGTAGCGCCGGCGCTGCCGCTTCGGCCATGGCTACATGTGAGGTTCTTGGAGCTAAGAAAGGAGTGCTACTCGATTATTATACGAGTTACGACATCATGCCCGATGACAGCTTTGTGGGTTATGCGGGAATCGTTTATTAACAGCCTTTCGTTTTCCAAAGCCCATTTTTTCCCCCTGTGATACCTTCAAAAAAGGCCAAATTATTCAAAAATCATTGAATAACGTATTAAAAAATATAATTTAATAATATGCTGAAATAATTAGATTTTTTGATAATTCATAAAACTGTGGAAACGTTTTCGCAAAAAAATTGTAATATTTTTCACAAAAAGGCTTGACAAGCTTAACAACTCATGTATAATTTTGGATACCGTATACAGCTAATCAAGAGAAAATAATTCCGAAAGAAAGGAAAGGAGAATATTTATGGAGAAAAAGTTTATGTCGATGATGGATGAGAAAAGAGTTTTTGAACCTCCAGAGGAGATAAAAAAGAAGGCCTATATCAAGGATATGGGAGAGTATAAGAGAATTTACAAGCGATCAGTCGATGACCCGGACGGGTTCTGGGGTGAGCAGGCGAAGGTTCTCGATTGGTACAAGAAATGGGACAAAGTTTCAGAGTGGGACTTCAGTAAGCCAGAATTAAAGTGGTTTATTGGCGGAAAACTGAATGTCAGCTATAACTGCCTTGATCGACACCTTGCCACAAAGGGTAACAAAGCAGCCCTTATCTGGCAGGGAGAACCTTTGGAAGAGAGCAAGACATATACCTACCAACAACTCCACTACCATGTGTGCAAGTTTGCGAATGTCCTGAAGAAACACGGTGTGAAGAAAGGTGACCGGGTCTCCATTTATCTGCCGATGATCCCTGAACTTCCTATTGCCATGCTTGCCTGCGCAAGGATTGGGGCGATCCACAGTGTCGTATTTGGAGGATTCAGTGCCGAGGCACTGAGGGACCGGATTATTGATTGTGAATCGGAAGTTGTCATTACCTGTGATGGTTACTACCGAAGTGGGAAGACGGTTCAGAGCAAAGGCAATGCGGACAAAGCCATTGAAGAATGTCCCACGGTGAAAAAGGTATTTGTT
>DATIGG010000358.1:0-2087 GCA_035454825.1 Thermodesulfobacteriota bacterium
TCAGGCTTGACCTCTTCCAGTTGCCGAAGGGCCTCTTTTCCATTCACGGCACAGAGCACTTCATACCCCTCGGCTTTCAGCTCCTCTTCATAAAGGAGCCTTAAACTCTCTTCATCTTCAACAAGCAGAATTTTCTTTTTCATAGGAATCTTTCATGACTGGCTATTGTGAACGACTCAAATATGTTGACGCGTCTTAAATTGTCATTGCGAACGAAGTGAAGCAATCTCATGAGATTGCCCCGTCGCTTCACTCCTCGCAATGACTACTTTTTTCAGTCGTTCACTATAGTTACCACGAACCATAAAAATCTTCCTTCGCCCACCTTTGACAAAGGGGGAGCGAGCGGTTAACGGCTTGGCTTTCGCTGCTGAATGGCTAATCGACATTCAGGGCAGAGAAAACGGGGCAAGGTGTGAGGATACTCGATCTGTTCCTGGCCGAATCCCCAATCAATAATATCCTTGACCAGCAACTCCTCCTTAATCGCATGATGAAGGCAGAGACCCATTCCGCAGACGATACAGATCGCCACTGCCTCTTCATCCTTTCCCTGTTTTGCACAGATGTAGCATTTCATGATAACACCTCCGGTGGAGTCCTATGAGCAGGAACCTTCAAGAAATCTATCATATATGGGATGAAAATGCCAACAGATTTTCCCTGGGAAGGAAAAAAGAAGAAAGGACGAACAGGCGTGGGAAGGGTTTCTTTAAAAAAATTCTTCTTCTAAAAATCTTTTCTTAACGAGATCGTCAGGAGGTTCGCGTCAAACCCATCCCGGTGGTTGACCTTGTCTGTGAGGTAAGTTCTCTCAAGAGTCAGGATCGGTGTCAGCCATTTATTCTTGTACCAGAAGCTGATCGCCCCATCGGCGTAGTTCTGAGGGTTCTCATCCAGGGACCTGGCATAGCTGCCGTAAAAGCGACCTCCTAATCCCTTATAAATGTTTTCAAACGTGACGCCCCCGGAATAGATATAAGCGCTCGAGTTGAAGACCGTATGCTCAAATCCAAACGGAACCGAATTGAAGATGTCTTTACTGTCTTTCACCTTTTCATAGGTGAAGGAGCCATCGAGGGAAAGCTTTTGGGTCGCCTGGTACATGGCTGTGAAGATGTAATCCTGCACATCGGCACGATATTCCTGATCCGGATTCACTCTGTGTTTCCAAAGAAAGGTTCCCTTTAAGCTGAGATTCTGAATCGGCGTATTATATTTGATTTTGACCCTTGCAATATTCTGGCTCTCCGGCGAAATCCAAGTATAGGGGTTGCTAAAACTGGCTCCCTCATATTCTCCAAAGAGGCTAAGGAACTTGTACGGTTTCCAGTCCGCAGAGCCCACCCATCCATGGGTCCAGATGGTCGGGCTATTTGGGTGACGGCCCCCGTTGTAAATATTGTCAACGTAATTGTCTCCATTGATATCTTGATATTGAACACGATAGCCTGCTCTTAAAGTCAGATTATCTTTGGGTATATATTCCAACTGAAAAGTCCCCGTGTGGGCCATCAAGCTGAAGTCGGTACTGGAATCCAGGGGGGCAGAGACGAAGGGGTCGGTGTTTGACCGGCCATCCTGGTCCTGCATATGGAAGCGATAATCCGCGTGAAAGATCACGTCCTTCCGGATAAGATAGCTGAGCCCTGCTTCAACAATATGGGTATTGAAATTGAATTTTCCTCTCCCTGAGGTAACAACCGTTTCTGGCAGTGTCAGGATGTCCGCTTTGCCATCGGAATGAGCATAGATATAGGCCGCATCAAAATCGACCCTATCGCTCAAACACGTGTGGCCTTTGATCGTTGTGACCAAGGTGGTCATGTTCGTATCCAGCTTCTCATAAAACGGGTCGATCTGTGCAGCGGTCACTTTGTTCTTGTTAGAAAAGGTCCACACGGACTGTTTGACATGGAAATCCCAGTTTGCAATCGGGAAATCGGCAGAGACGAAATATTCGTTGAATTGCTCTTTGAGTTCTTGTTCCATCGGGAAAAAGAACTGGAACCGGGGGACACCTGCATCCCCGTCTCTTTGAACGTGGTTGTAACCGAAATTGACCTTCACAGTTTCTATCGGAAAAA
>DATIGG010000359.1:0-4987 GCA_035454825.1 Thermodesulfobacteriota bacterium
ATCATGGGAGCAGGGGCCTTTATCATGGCGGAATTTTTGGGCCTTCCCTACTTCAAGGTCTGTCTGGCTGCAGCGATCCCTGCCACGCTCTCGTTTTTTGCCATTTTCATGCAAGTCCATTACAGGGCTGTCCTGATGGGAATCGAAGGCATTCCTAAATCGGAATTACCCTCTTTGAAAAAAGCCCTCATTGAAGGATGGCACCATTCGCTTTCCATCGTTCTTCTCATCTATCTTTTGGCCCGCGATTTTTCACCCGAAAGGGCTGTCTTCTGGGCGATTCTTGCAACCATCCTTTGCAGTTATTTGAGGAAAGAGACCCGTATGTCCTTCAAGAACATTATCGAGAGTTTTCGGGCCGGGGCCACTGGGTCGATTGAAGTGGCAGCCGCCTGCGCAATCGCAGGGATCATCATTGGCTCAATCACCGTCACAGGCCTCGGCCTTAAATTTTCCTCTTTGATCATCGATTTCTCAATGGGGTACCTCCTTTTGGCCCTGCCCCTTACAGCCATTGCCTGTCTGGCTTTAGGGATGGGGGTCCCGACGACGGCTTCCTACATTATCATCTCATCATTGGCAGTACCCGCGCTGATTAATTATGGAGTCATAGCCATTGCCGCCCATATGTTCATCTTTTATTATGCCACCCGAGCCGATGTTACCCCGCCCGTTGCCCTGGCTGCCTATGCGGGAGCGGGCATTGCGGGCGCAAACCCGTCAAAAACAGGTTATACGGCCTTCTGGCTGGGTATGGCCGGATACATTATTCCCTTCATGTTCATTTATGGCCCTGAATTGATGCTGATCGGACAACCCCTTTCTATTCTGTGGGCGATCATCACAGGAATCTTGGGGATCATCTTCTTAGCCGCAGCTCTCCAACGTTGCATGTACCAGAAGATGACCTGGTACGAGATTTTGATCTTTTTTGCCGCAGCCCTCCTGCTCATTAAACCGGGGATCATCACCGATGCCATGGGTCTGGTCCTTGGCGGTATTGGCTTCATCAGCCAGAGATATAGAAGAAACGTCCAGCAGACCATGAAGGAGGAGACCCTCTATGGACAAAATGAATGATCACGTCTTTTATCGGAATGTCAAAAAATCCTATCCCACCGTGGACCGCGGGGAGGGAGTCTTCATATACGACACGCAGGGCAAACAATATCTTGACGGGTCAGGCGGGGCCGCCGTCGTCGGGATTGGTCATGGGGTGAAGGAAATAACGGAGACCATGATTCGACAGGCTGGGAAGATTGCCTTTTCTCATGGTTCCCAGTTCACCAGTCAGACGGCCATTGATCTGGCTTCTCAATTGGTCCGGCTCTCGCCCAAGGGGTTAACCTGGGTTTACTACCTTTCCGGAGGTTCGGAGGCGATTGAGACGGCGGTGAAAATGGCGAGGCAATACCAGGTCGAAAGGGGAAAACCCGGTAAATATAAAGTGATCTCACGATGGACGAGTTATCATGGAAACACGCTGGGGGCTCTCGCCCTCTCGGGCCACACCGGGAGGAGAAAACATTACCTGCCCCTCCTTCAGCATACGCCCCATATCGTGCCTGCCTATTGCTATCGATGCCCCTTCGGACTCGAACCTGAAAAGTGCAGCCTCGAATGCGCGCTGGATCTGGAGAGGACAATTCTCTACGAAGGACCGGAGTCTGTCTCTGCTTTCATTGCCGAGCCTATCGTCGGAGCAACAGCCGGCGCCTTGGTTCCGAGAGACGGATACTTTGGAAGGATCCGGGAGATCTGTGATCGATACGATGTGTTATTGATTTCAGATGAAGTGATGACCGGGATGGGCAGGACGGGTAAGACGTTTGGAATCGACCACTGGAATGTGACGCCGGATATGATTGTTGTCGGGAAAGGGCTGAGCAGCGGATATACTCCGATTTACACGGTCATCGTCAAAGAGGAGATTTACAGAACGATCAAAGAAGGCTCAGGCGCCTTCGTTCACGGCCACACCTACAGCCAGAATCCTCTTTCCTGCGCCATTGCCTCTGCGGTCATTGACTATCTCCTTAAGCACGATCTGATCTCAAGATCCGCAAGCATGGGAGAGCATTTGATCCGCACCCTTCAATCCTTTAGAAAGTACGATTTCGTTGGTGACGTCAGAGGAAAGGGCCTCTTTGCAGGAATTGAATTCGTCAAGGATAAAAATACAAAGGAACCCTTTGACCCTCAATTGAAATTGAACGGACGGATTGCGACTCGAGCCTTTGAGAAGGGATTGATTACCTATCCGGGCGGAGGCGGCGCAGACGGAATCAAAGGGGACCATCTTCTCTTGGCGCCACCCCTCATTATCACTGAAGAACAGGTCGGCCGGATGGCGTCGATTCTGGACCAGACCTTTGCTGAGATCTCACGGGAGATTTGAACGATGAAGAGACCCATTAAGATCATGGACACGATCTTCAGGGACGCGAGCCAGTCCAAGATTGCCACCCGGATGCGAATCGAAGACATGCTTCCCATTGCGGCGAAGCTGGATAAGGTGGGATACCATTCTGTCGAGATGTGGGGAGGAGCGACTTTTGACTCCTGTATTCGCTATCTCAACGAAGACCCCTGGGAAAGGATCCGGGCGTTGAAGAAAGCCATGCCGAATACAAAGATGCAGATGGTCATTCGAGGACAAAGCCTTGTCGGATACCGCCATTATCCTGATGATGTCGTGACCCGTTTCGTGGAAAAGGCCGCAGAGAACGGAATCGACATCTTTCGGGCCTTCGATGCCCTCGATGACGTTCGAAATCTCAAGACCGTCATTCAAACGGTGAAGAGGCTTGGGAAAATCGCGGAAGGGACCGTTTGCTACACCATCAGCCCGGTCCACACCGTTGATCTCATTCTGAGAAAGGCCCGAGAGCTTGAGGACCTTGGGGTCGACTCCTTCTGTCTCAAAGACATGGCAGGACTCCTATCTCCTTATCCAACCTATGAGATCATTAAACGCCTGAAAGATAGGTTGAGCGTTCCCATTCACCTCCACACCCATGACACGTGCGGGATGGGCGCCATGACCTGTCTCAAGGCCGTTGAGGCCGGGGCCGACATCATCGACACGGTTCTCTCTCCTTTCTCAGAAGGAACAGGTCAGCCCCCGACCGAGAGCCTTGTCCTAACATTGAAGGAGACGCCCTATGACACGGGTTTGGACCTGAGACTCCTTGCCGATATCGCCGACGACGTCCGGGAGATGAAAAAGAAGTACAAGGATTATGAGACGGATCTCGGAGGTGTCGATTCCAAGATCATGATCACTCAGATTCCCGGCGGTGTCATGTCCAATATGGTCGCCCAGCTCAAACAGGTGAAGGCGCTGCATCGATTGGATGAAATTCTTCAGGAAATTCCCCGGGTGAGGGAGGACTTCGGATATATCTCTCTCGTTACCCCTACGTCCCAGTTGATCGTTGTCCAGGCCACGGTAAATGTCATCACCGGTCAGCGATATAAGGTCATTACCAATGAAACCAGGGAGCTTCTACGGGGAGGTTATGGTGAGACGCCCGGACCTGTCAATCGTGACGTTCAAAAGAAGGCATTAAGAGGGGAACCCCCGATTACCTGCAGACCAGCCGACCTCATTCCGAATGCCATGAGTCGATTACGGAAGGAATTAAGGGGAGTTACGGATTCTGAAGAAGATGTTTTAACCTATGCGCTTTTCCCTCATATCGCCCTTGAGTTTTTTAATAAACGCCACGTCTCCCCTCCAAGGGATCATTTGATTCACTCATAAGATATCTGAATAGCAGATTCTTCAGTCTCATTACGCCAGTCTTTATAAGAAAAACAGGAAATGTGAAAACTATTCAAATAGGCTCTCTATGGCTCACTTCATCTTTTTGAAGATGAAAGGTTTGACAAGCTCATATTTTGTGGTAGATTAGGGTTAGGTAATGTCTCTAGCACTCTTTACTGATCATCAGAGGGACGTCATTCCCGCTCCGCTCTTCAACGGGATAAACTCCAGCGGGAATCCTCATTGAAAAGACTGGATTCCGGATCAAGTCCGGAATGACAAGGTGTGTAAAGTCATTTCTGATGCGTATACTTGATTACCATCGGTCACAGGAGAATGATGATGAACCATCAAGAAAGGGAAGTCCTCCAGGAAAAGATCCGTTTCTATGAGGCTGTTCTCGATAATATTTATAATGGGGTCATGATCACCGACCCGGAGGGGAAGATCATTTTTTTCAGTAAGACTTACGGAAATTTTTTGGGGATCGATCCAAAAGAAGTCATTGGAAAGCGTTGCACCGAAGTGGTAGAAAATACACGGATGCACATCGTCAGCAAGACCGGGATTCCTGAGATCGACCAGCCTCACCATATTATGGGTCAGGATATGGTGGTTCAGCGGATTCCGATCAAAATGAATGGAGAGGTAATAGCAGTCTACGGCCAGGTCATGTTTAAGGATGTGAGGGATGTCCATACCCTGGCAGGAAAACTGAACGTCTTAGAAGAAAAGATTGAGTTCTATGAAAAAGAATTAGAGAGTCTTCGCTCCTCAAAATATACCATCAATAATATTGTCGGAAGCAGCCAGGAGATCGTCGAATTGAAGAAACTGGCTCTTAGAGCAGCCAGGACCAATGCTCCTGTTCTTTTGATCGGAGAAAGCGGAACAGGGAAAGAACTCTTCGCCCATGCGATCCACCATGCGAGTCGACGGCGGCCCTATCCGTTTGTCCGTTTAAACTGCGCAGCCATTCCCAAGGATCTCCTGGAGGCGGAACTTTTTGGTTACGAGCCAGGCGCCTTCACAGGAGCTGGAATCAAGGGAAAACCCGGAAAATTTGAATTGGCCCATCGCGGAACGATCTTTTTGGATGAGATCAGTGATCTGCCGCTGGAAATGCAGCCGAAGCTTCTGAGAGTTTTGGAAGAAAAGGAGACTGAAAGATTAGGCGGAACCCACCCGACCAAATGCGATTTCCGGCTGATCGTGGCG
>DATIGG010000360.1:0-2180 GCA_035454825.1 Thermodesulfobacteriota bacterium
ATTTTTTTCCATTTTTGAGAAAATGATGTCTAAAGTGTCCCAAAATAAATCGAAATGGATGGACAAAATCTGTCATCAGAAAGGAGTCGAAGATGCTTTGGACCATCTGTGTGATTCTCTTCATTTTGTGGTTGTTGGGATTTCTCGGTGGCTATACCGGTGGTGGACTCATTCATCTCCTGCTCGTCGTTGCCATCATCGTCGTGGTGATCCAAGTTATTCAAGGACGAAGGTGATAGTAACATTTTGGACCCTTGCCGGAAAAGGTGAGGTATTTGGAAAGGAGGTGGTCAGCAGGGCCGGATAGATTTTGCCGAGTCTCAGGATATTAGGTAACCGTTGGGAGAAAAAGTCTCGCAACCAACTATTTCATCACAAACTTACAGAGAGGGGTCATCGCTATGAAAAAGAGAGATTTCGTTATTCACTGTTTAGTGCTTCTTATGCTGACCGCCACCTTCGCAGCCTGTGCATCGACACGCACCCATGAAAGCACAGGGGAATACGTTGACGATTCGGTCATCACGGCCAAGGTAAAAGCCCTGCTTGCAGAAGATGATTTTTTAAAGTCATTCCAGATCAGTGTCGAAACTTTCAAGGGCATGGTTCAACTGAGCGGCTTCGTTAATTCTCAACAGGCCGTGAATAAAGCGGGTCAAATCGCAAGGAGCGTCCAAGGGGTCAAATCCGTAAAGAATAATCTGATCGTGAAATAGGCGACCGTTATCCTTTACCGCATGGAACATGGCGGCCCCTGTTCACCCAAATCCTGGATTTCAGAAAAGAGGAAAGCAGAAAAATGTCAGACGAAAAGCGGCGGGTCTCCTCAAGAGACGGCCGAACTTTGGATGGGATTGAATCGGTAATCTCGGCCTTAAGGAGGTGATAGTATGTTGGGCTTGGGTATAGTTGGTACGATCGTAGTTATTATACTAATCGTGTGGGTTGTAAGGAGACTCTGAGGGAAAAGGTAACAGAAGCGTGAATGGCAAAACCGGTAGACGCAGTTGGAACATATTCCAGTAAAACGAGGAAGGCCTTTCCCTCCGGTAAGATATGCCTCTCTTACTTAAAGAATGACTAAAGTGACGGATTCGAACCCATGTGTAAAATATTGAACGTTGACGATAACGTCACCTTTCGCCAGATGCTCAAAGAGAGTCTGTTTTCCCGGTTTCCCACGATGGAAATCGAAGAAGAACCAGATGGGGGAGCTTTTAAACAAGATTGACTCCTTTAATCGCCAGATTGTCTTCATGGATATCCGATTGCCCGGGGAAAACGGACTGGAAATTACCAAAAACATAAAAAAGAATTATCCCGACATTATCATCGTCATCTTAACGAGCTATGATCTGCCGGAATACCGACAGGCTGGCCGGGAGAGCATGGCTGATTATTTTGTCCCGAAGGATTCGTCCATACAGGACTCTCAAAGGAATACCGGAAAAACCGGGCGCGGCTGATTCAGAAGATCTATGAAGTGGACCCACTGACCTGCCTGAAGGGTGGGGTCTTTTATCGAAATTGGATAAGAGTTTTTGAAGAAGGAGCGACCTGAGCAGGGGGAAATTAAGAACATTGGAGGACAAAAGTCATGTGCTATAACTGTGGGTGCGGAAAGCCGGACAATGACATGGGGAACCCCAAGAACATCACCAACAAGACCTTTGAGGAGGCCGCGAAAGCCGCAAAACAGACCTCGGAGGAAGCCAGACGGAACGCGTACGAAACCCTCAAAAAGGAGTTCGAAAAGAAAAAGTAAAATTCTATTCCCCCTGCTTTTCTCTTTTCTCTGCTGAAGGAATCGACTGACTGGTTGCTCAATTCCAGCGATGGGCAACAAAACGGCAAGTTTAAACAAAACAAGGGGAGGGCCAACATGAATCCAGATATCCTGAAAGGAAAATGGAAGGAGATCAAAGGGGAGGCCAAACAGAAGTGGGGCAAACTCACCGATGACGACTTCGCCCAAGTGGAAGGAAAAGAAGAACAACTCTTGGGACTTTTGCAGAAACGCTATGGATACGCCAAGGAAAAAGCCGAGGAGGAATATAAGGGGTTCATCATCCGCTATCAGAAGCCCCCTTCAGGTGAGAAAATTAAATGAGATAGGGATTTAGAAAAAATAGAGGTGTTCTCTGGTAGAGAATTGAAGCGACAAATATTTTATTCATCTC
>DATIGG010000361.1:0-11548 GCA_035454825.1 Thermodesulfobacteriota bacterium
GAAGCCAGAAACGCTCAAGAAGCTTGGCCTGGAAAATGAACCCTCCCACTTGCTTTAAAAAAGCATAGCGCATAGGGCATGGTGCATGGCGTAACAGCAGAGAAGAAGAAGCGATGAAACGAATGATAGCGATTCGTTCATTAACTTGAAAGGAGAAAGAATGAATGGAACCCATGGGTAAAGTTCTCGCAATCAATCACGAAAAGTGCACCGGGTGCAGGCTCTGTGAGCTCGTCTGCTCGGTTTTCCACGACGGCGTCTCTAATGCAGCACGAAGCCGGATCAAGGTTATGAAGTGGGAGTCAGAGGGGCTTTACATTCCCATGTCGTGCCAGCAGTGTCAGGATGCTCCCTGTAAGATCATTTGTCCCGTGAAGGCGATTTCCCGGGATGATAAGAACGGCCGGGTGATGGTGAATCACAATGTATGCATTGGTTGCCGTTCCTGCGTGGCGGTCTGTCCCTTCGGTGCAATGAATTTTAACGTCATGGATCGAAAGGTTTTTAAGTGCGATCTCTGTGACGGAGACCCTCAGTGTGTTCGTTTCTGTGAGGTCAAAGCCGTGGACTATGTGGATGCGGACCGGGTGAGTATCATCAAGAAGAAAGCAGCCGCCGAGAAAATCTCTGCCGCCCGAAGAGAGGCCGCAGCCTTAGAGTTGGAACCCCACTAAGACAAATCAGTAATACGACTGTCATAATCTTTGATAGAAAAGGGCTGGTATCGCCAGCCCTTTTCTATAGATTTTGCCATGTTTCAACTCCTCCCTGATGCCACGATTTTGGATCCACACTTGATGTGCGCGACTCCACGGAAAACACCCTTCAGGCGAGCACTTCTTTCAAGGCGGAAATGACCCTGTCGATCTCCTCCTCGGTGATGACGAGGGGAGGGAGAAGTCGGATCACTGTGGCGCCGGCAAGGAGGACGATGACCCCTCTTTCCATGAGGTGCTGAACGTAAGGTCCGGCCTTCTCCTTCAGTTCAATGCCCAGCATGAGGCCGAGGCCTCTTATTTCCCGGATTCTCTCACTCTGAATGGCCCGGAGTTTCGACAGAAAGTATTCTCCCAGGGTCTTGGCCCTTTCCGGCAACCTCTCACGCTCAATGACTTTTAGGGAAGCCAGGGCAGCCGCACACGCAAGCGGGTTCCCTCCAAAAGTGGACGTATGGCTCTTCGTTGGGACATTCACCTTATCCGAGCAGAGCACTGCCCCCATCGGGATACCCCCTGCCAGCGATTTGGCCACACAGAGCATGTCCGGTTCTACGAACCGCTCGCAAGCGAAAAGAGTTCCCGTCCTGCCAAAGCCGGTTTGCACTTCATCAAGAATTAGGAGGATTCCTCTTTGATCGCAAAGCTCCCGGACCTGTTGGAAGTAAGCCTTGTCCCCGACCCGGACTCCGCCTTCTCCCTGGACCAGTTCAAGGATAATTGCAGCCGTTTCTCCGTTGACGGCCTCGCTCAGCTTCTGGAAGTGATTGAAGGGCACATGTTTCATTCCGGGCATCATCGGCACGAAAGGTTTCTGGTATTCCTCTCCCCATGTGGCAGCAAGGGCCCCGAAGGTCTTTCCGTGAAAGCCCCTCATCGCAGCAATGATCTCCCCTTTCCCGGTGCTCGATCGGGAGAACTTGAGAGCGCCTTCAACAGCCTCGGCGCCCGAATTGCAGAAGAAGACCCGCTTGAGCCTCGGGGGACTGAGAGAGATGAGCTTTTCGGCGAGCCTGGCCCGGACCGGGTTATAGAACATGCCATAGCAGTTTCCCAGAGTAAGATACTGGTCATAGATCGCCCTGGCCACTTCCTCGTTGCCGTGGCCGATATTGGAGACCCCCACATTGGAGGCGCAATCGATGTACTCCCGTCCCTGATCGTCATAAAGTCTCGCACCTTTGCCCCTGACCAGAACCACATCCCGGCGGGGATAGACGGGAAGCTCGTAATGGTCTTCAAGGCTCTTCGGGTTCATGGAGTTGAAAAAATTCATTCGATCACTGTTCCTTTCCCTGAAAGGGCGTCTGCCACAGGATGTTCCCCCCTGCCGTCCGCGATAACAACCCGGCTTGCACCATGCTCAAAGAGCTTCCTGACTGCCAGAATCTTCCGCTTCATCCTGCCTTCCGACTGCTGCTCCCGCGCTTCCAATTCCGCCACAGGGATCCTTTTAATCAAGCTTCCCTCATCATCCTTATTCTCAAGGAATCCCGGGGCTTCGATCAGGTTGATCACCGTATCGGCAGACATGGCGCTTTGAAGGACTCTGACGACGTCGTCGTTTTCCGTGTTGATGGCGTTATTCTGCTCGTCGATAATGGGAACTGTGAGCACGGGAACATAGCCATGATCGAGCAGGAGGTAAAGGAGGGCCCTGTTGACCGCTTCGGGTTTGCCTGAATAATCTCGGAGAATTTTCAGTTTACCGTCCTGGTACACACGGATTCCCTTGTTTCGAATACCCTGAATGACCTTCCCATCCAGACCGGAGAGTCCTATGGCGTTGACGCCGAGCTGGTGGCAGAGTTCCACGATCCGCTTGTTCCTCGCGCCCGCGTAGGCCATCATCATCTGATCGATCAGGTTCTCATCCGAATAGACGCTCGAGTATCCGGAGACCGACGTGACGACCTGCTTAGGCTGCCCCAGATCTTCTGCCAATTTGTCTCTGAGGGCGTTTGCGCCATGGACGATGATGAACTTCTCCCTGAGCTTGGCAATATCCTGGATAATCCCATGAAGATTGATCCCGGCTCCGCCGCCAATCTTGATAATGATCATTTACCAATCCCTCACAGTCTCATTGGCGATGCTCCGCCAGCCCTCCTCGAGAGGGAAAGCCTCCGAACAAATGACCAGTTCTGAGCCTTCCTTATAATGGATCGTAAAGTACTCTTCGTCCTGAGCAAAAAAAGTGGAGAGGTAGATCGCCCCTCCCTTTGCCATGATGATGTTCATGCCTCTAATGTATCTCGTTCGTTTCCTGATGAGCTCCACGGCCTTTTTCAAGGCAGCCAGGGTATCTCCACTATCGAAACGCCGGATGAAATTGAAGATCTTCTCCGCCCCGATCCGTCCCTGCTCCCGGATCTTTACACCCCTCAGCTCACCGTTAAAGATGAAGACCCTTTCCCCGTCGGAGAAGGGCATGTTGTTTTCAACAGCGATGTCTCTGTCCTCAAAGGCACTCCGGGCGTGGGCAATGAGAAGAGAAGTCTGGGGAAACCGGGAAAGGTCGTCTTCCCAGACGGGACAGAGGTTACGGTAGATCTGCCAGCTTTGTCCTTCGCTTTTCCAGGCGCATCCCCAGCCGTGGCCCTGGTATTCTTTGCTGTTTCGGGCGATGGAAGCAAACGGGGACAGGTACTCCGCAGGATGGAAAGGCTTCTGCGATCTCACGACGAGAAGTCTGCACATATCAGATGGGATGGAGGCCAGCAAAGTTAAGGCCGGTCGTCTCTTCAAAGCCGCACATGACATTCATCGCATGAACTGCCTGCCCGGCTGCTCCTTTCATCAGGTTATCAATAGCTGAAACGACCACGAGCCGGGTCCCGTCCAGTTCAAAACCGATATCACAATAGTTGGTGCCGGCAAGGATCTTGGGTTCGGGGAAACGGTAGATGCCCTGTTTCTCCTTGACAATACGGATAAACGGTTCATCTCCGTAGACCTGGCGATAGGTCTTCCAGATATCCTTTTCCGAAATCCCTGGCTTCACAAAGAGGTGGGCCGTGACGAGGATCCCTCGCACCATCTCAATAGAGGTGGCAGAGAAATAGATCTTGTGGCCTAGCTCCTGCTCCATTTCAGCAATGTGACGGTGCCCTGTTGGCTTGTAGGATCGAACGCACCCGCTCCGTTCCGGGTGATGGGAAGCCTCACTCACTGCGTTTCCACCTTCTGAAGAGCCGCACTTGGCTTCGGCCACAACCGGCAGGGTCCTATCAATCAGGTCCAGTTTGAAGAGGGGCCAGAGAGGCAAGATAGTCGCTGTGGCGTTGCACCCTGCGCCGCTGATGTAACGGGCCGTTTTCATCTCGTTCCGATGGAGTTCCACGTTTCCGTAAACGAACTCGGAAAGCTTATCCGGGTGGGCGTGCTCAACTTCATACCATTTTGGGTATGCGGCAGGGTCTTTGAGTCTGAAGTCAGCGGAGAGGTCTACGATCCTTTCCGCCAGGGCGCTCACCTCATCGAATCTCTGCATGGATTGGGTATGGGGCAGGGATAGAAAAAGGAGATCAACCTTTTCGAGATCTCTGATGGTGCAGAAATTGAAAGAGGTCCTCCTCCGAAGGTTCGGGTGAACCTTCGTCACCGGTTTTCCTGCATTTCTTTCCGATGTCACTTGATTGACTTCTACGTAAGGATGGCCCAGGAGAAGCCTGAGAAGTTCGCCACCGCCATAACCGGATGCGCCAACGATCGAGACCTTCATCTCTTCCCCACTTCGAGGACGTAGTCCACAACCTTTGCCGGAATGTTGACCCCTGTTGTATCAATGCTGTTTCGGAATTCCATCGTGTAGTTGACCTCGTTGATCGAGAGTCCCTCCGGGGTCTCAAAGACATCAATCGCCACAACTCCTCCTCCCACAGCTTTGGCGGCTTGAACAGAGATGGCGTGAAGCTCATCCGTCACCGGGCAATTTGAACTCTTCCCTCCCCTGGCCGTGTTGGTGATCCAGTGCTCGGAATTGCGATAGATGGCGCAGATACAATCATCCCCGACCACAAAACTCCGGATGTCTCTGCCATTCTTCTCCACATACTCCTGCATGTAAAAGATGGAATGGTGATAGCTTCCCAGGATCTCTTTATGTTCCAGGATGGCCTCCGCTGCATCGCGGTCATTGACTTTTGAGAGGAGCCTGCCCCACGAGCCGGTATTCGGCTTGATGACGCAGGGATAGCCGAGATCATCCATTGCCGCAAGGGCCGACTCAGGAGTAAAGGCGAGATAACATCGGGGCGTGCGTATCCCAGCCTTGATAATGGCTTGGGTGGTCAAAAATTTGCTCCCGCAGACCTCCGCCACGTGATAGGTGTTGACCGTAGGAACACCGAAGTCTTCGAAGATCTTGATGGCGTGGATGGCCCTGGAATGGTTGACGCATCGTTCAATGACCACATCAACATCGTATCTGTTCCTGTGAAGATCGAAGACCTGTTCCCTATCGTCGATCGTCTCCACTTGAACGCCGGGCCGGCTCCTGAATTCGTCCAGGAGGAGCTTCTCCTCCTTTCTTATGATGGAATGCAAAAACCCTATTCTCATCTTCTCACCTCTTTCCTAATACTTCACTCGCCCCAGTCTTCCTCTTCTTGAGGGGCTTCCTCAACACTGTCTTTGCCTGTCACCTCCAGCTCGGACCCACAGTCATCACAGGTGATGATTTCCCCTTTCTCCGTGCCTTCAATTAACTTGAATTCAGCTCCGCAAACGGGACACTCGGCCATGACGACACCTCCCCATCTATCCTTGAATTGAAATCATTTATACTATTTTGATTCTGATGTCAACCACAAGGGATGTTCAGGTGTTCCAGCCATAATTTCTCCGTTTCGGGTTCGGTTGGGTCGGGGTGGTCTCCCTTTCGAAACCTTGAAATGCGGATCATCAGGAGAAAGAGAACATCCTCCTACCCCTTGAACTATTCCGGGTCCCCAGTGTCCGGTTTGAGGCCCGCTGCTTTGATCCCCCAAACTGCGCAGGTCTCATCATTCTCAGAAGTATCACCGGTGATACCCACGGCTCCGAGGATCTCGCCGGATTGCGAACGGATCAATACCCCTCCCGGAACAGGAACCATCCTCCCGTCAGAAAGATCAGAGAGGGCATCAAAAAAGATCGGCATTTTGGATGCCCTCCGGGCAAGCTCCCGGCCGCCGAATCCCATGCCCAACACTCCCCACGCCTTTCCCACGGCAATCTCCGGACGGAGAAGACTGGCCCCATCCTCTCGCTTAATCACCTTGATCTGCCCCCCGGCGTCAAGCACAGCCACGGTTAAGGGAACGAGTCCTAATTCTCGCCCTTTCTCAAGCGCCCTGTCAGCAATCAAAGTACACATTTGAAGCGTCAGCGACTGCATAAAGGCCCCCTCCTTGGTGCTATATTTCCCTTCATCATAGAAGCAGGATAACCGGATTGTCAAGGTTGTTCTCCTTCAAAAAATGAAACTTATTAATCGGTCCATGATTTTATGGACACGGGAAACCAATTTCGCTTTCTCTCCCTTCATATAAGGGAAGAAAGTGGTTGTAAGGTAAACCGACATTCCATTAGAACGAAGATTTGTGTAATAAAATCAAGTAACAACAGGATTGATTCGGAACTTTTGTCGAAATATTTTCCACTTTTTGCTCTTACCAAGAATCTATGGATTTCAGAAAAATATAATAATTACATTATCATGCGACATTATAGAAACTCGGTATCTAAATTGCAGGATCTACTTAGAGTCTGTCCACAAACTTTATCGGTTCGTCATGCCGGACTTGATCCGGCATCCAGAGATATTTGAAAACACTGGATTCCGGCTTCCGCCGGAATGACAATCTTTTACGAAAACCGCAATTTATGGACAGACACTATCTAAGGGAAATGTATATTTGAACGACAGGACTTCCAAGGATAGGGCTGTGTATATCCATTTTTTTTAATAATGATAATATGATAAAGAAATAATTACCGATGAGTCTCTTGCAAATTGGGATGGAATTGTCTTAGGTGATAAAGCAGGTCAATTCAACTAATATCTATTTCGTTTAGGAAGAAGTCTAACCAAATATTTTTCGCAAACCAATCAACGGACCGTAAAGGAGGAACGATTATGCCATTGATTCGCAAACGTAGGATTTGGTGGGAGCCTGTCCCAGGGGCTACAAGTTACATCGTATATGTGAGTAAGGACGGCACAACTTTTGAATCGGCCAAATTCCTTTGGGGTACTACTCCTGGAATTATCTACAGGCAGGTAACTGGAAAAACTGAACTGATCATCCCTGATGAGTGGCCTGAATTCCCAACGGAGGAAGGATCTTACTCTATTGGGATTACATCCAAAGACGATACTGGGAATGAAAGCGACCCTTTCTTATCTTCGGGGCAATTCAAATTTTTTGCCCCGCCTCCCCCGGGGAAGGGTGGAATCGAGAGTCTTTGATGGAACAGTCCCTGTTTGTTGAATTGATTCATCGCACAATAAGTACGCTGGATACAATCAGTAAATTAACACAACTTTCTCGGGTGAAGTCTGGTGACCGAGAATTTGGAGAGTTCTTCCATAAGGCAGTCACCAAGGAGATTGAGAAACATAATCTGTTATTAAACACCTTTCTCAAGTATATCGAATCAACTACCCCGATCCTGAAAAGGGAGACTATAAACAAGCTTATTGAAAAGGTGTTGAAGCAACATCAGGCCCAGTTCGAGGAGAAGAGGACAAAAATAGTTAAAAGATATGAGAGAGAGCTCCCTGAGATTATCGTGCCTGATGAACAATTGATATTTATTTTGGATTCTCTTCTCCAATATGCAATCCCTTTTTTGCCTGCGGATGGGACGATGGAGTTTCTGACCAGATCAGTCGTTGTCCCGGGGATTACGCCCGGGGCTACGACTGAGGAGAAGGAATTTTTCAAAAGAAATGGGAAGCATGTTGAGATCGGGGTGAGCTTTACAAGTTATAAGAAGCCGATCGAGCAGTCTGAAAAGAAATTGGAAGTCTCATCACCCCAAGAAGAGGCTTTCTCGGATCTTGTATATAAACTCGTCGATATGATTGTAAGAAAGAACCGCGGAACGATAAAATTTGAAATTGATGAGAGGGAGTCTAAAAATACAATTTCCTTGAAGTTTCCTGTTGAGAGAAGAAGGGTGGTTTACTACCATTTGACCAACGGATAAGTTTAAGAGGCACCGTCGGAACTTAAAGAATTTTCTTGAAACTTCCTCCATTACTTCAACCGTTTACCGGACAACTGTGCTACATTGCTCACTCGAGTTAGCTCTAATTCAGCGACGAATAAGCTCCCAGGCCGACCCACGCTTTTCAAGTTTCTTTCAGGTCTCCCAGCAGACTCAGTAGGACGCAGAAAACACACCAGAATCTGTGATGACTGCCTCTCATTGGCGGTCTTAAAACCCTTCGCCCGTGCTCGAACCTTGAGATAAGGCTATCCCCGGACCATGTTCGCTTGATTGAAATATAAATCAAAAAACTAATAACTTATGTTTGGAAAATCATACACATGCTAACCTATTAAATACACAGAACTAAATTTCATATAAATACGGGAACGATACTAATTGTGTAGGAAATATCATACAAGAAAAATATTCATAGAATTCTTTGATTGAGCTTACTATCTTCTAACAAATTGAATTCACAATGTCTTTATGCACACGCAAATTCCAATGTCAAGATGGCACTCTTATTGCAAACAGTCTTTTTAATTTATCCCATCTTTTCAAATTAATAAATGCGTTATTTTCTCCTGCGAAATGTACTCCTTACTCTCCTCGTTCTGATTATTACCTTTGTATTCGTTCCGTTTGTTCTGGCGGCTCAAATCAGGTTCGCCTGGGATCCGAACACAGAGCCTGATCTTGCGGGATACAAGGTTTATTACGGAACGACTTCCAAATCATATGGGACTCCCATCAACGTGGGAAACGTAACGACCTATACACTAACCGGCCTGACTTCTGGCCAAACGTACTACATTGCTCTAACGGCTTATAACACATCCAATAATGAGAGTGGGTTTTCCAATGAGGTGAGTGGTACCGCAACAGATCCCACACAGACATACCCTTACACTTTTACATCCAATCCTGCGGGATTACAGGTAACCGTCGATGGAGCAACGTATAATGCTCCACAGACATTCAACTGGACTGCTGGCTCTTCTCACACCATTTCATCTCCGTCCCCTCAGGGAGGAACAGGAACCCGGTATATTTTTGCTTCGTGGAGTGACGGTGGATCCCAGAGCCACACGATTACAGCGCCTTCAACGAGTAGGACATACACAGTTACCCTTACGACTCAGTACAGTCTAACAACTTCTGCCAGTCCTTCAGGAGGAGGGGCGGTCAGTCCTGCGGGAGCGAACTGGTACAATGCAGGACAGAGCGTATCGGTATCAGGTGCGGTTAACGGAGGTTATCGTTTCTTAAATTGGTCTGGCGACCTTTCTGGATTCGCCAATCCAGCCTCTTTGATTATGGATGGACCCAAAAGTGTGACGGCAAATTTTATCCAGAATTCTATCCCGAATCAGTATACTCTCACAGTGGGCATCAGTCCTTCTGGCTCCGGGACAATCACAAAGAATCCGGATAAATCTGCCTATGTTTATGGAGAGCAAGTCACCCTGACAGCGGCATCAAATCCTGGGTATGCCTTCAGCCGTTGGTCTGGCGATCTTTCTGGGTCGGCCAATCCAGTCTCTTTGATCATGGATGGACCCAAAAGTGTCACGGCAAATTTCATCCAGAATTCTATCCAAAATCAGTATACCCTGACAGTGGGTATCAGTCCTTCTGGTTCCGGTACGATTACAAAGAATCCGGATAAATCGGCCTATGTTTATGGAGAGCAAGTCACCCTGACAGCGGCCCCAAATCCCGGGTATAGCTTCAGCCGCTGGAGTGGAGACGCCAGTGGGACGACCAATTCCGTGACCCTCACCATCAACGGGAACAGGGCCGTGACAGCTCATTACGTTAATTCCGGTTCACTGGTTATCACCCCCTCAGAAAAACTGAGTGCATCAGGAACCCAGGGGGGACCTTTCAGTCCCACCAGTCAGGTCTACATCCTTCAGAATAAGGGCGCGAGTCCAATGGACTGGGTGGTTTCAAAAACACAAACGTGGGTGAGCCTTTCGTTAAAGAGCGGAAATTTGGCCCCTGGAAGATCCGTTTCAGTGAGGGTTTCAATCAATAGCAATGCCTATTCTTTAAAAGCAGGGTCCTATAATGAAACGATCACTTTCAGTAACGCTGCAAATGGGAGCCAAACCCTTTCGATACCCATAAATCTTTTGATAGAACCTCGGGTCAAAACCTATACCGTGAAAACCAATCCTCCGGGGCTCCAATTCATTGTGGATGGGACTTCATATACTGCTCCCCAGATGTTTAACTGGGCTGTTGGCTCCTCCCATACCTTAGGGGTTCCTTCGCCTCAAAACAGTTCCGCGGGAGTTCAGTATCGGTTCAGTTTATGGAGTAATAGAGGGCCTCAGAATCAGACCATTAAAGCTCGACCTCTGGGAGGTGCTTACACAGCATATTTTACGACGCGCAAGGCTCTGCCCCCGTCTACCGACACTTCCGGAGTGGTCACGGGAATACCCTCTGGGACCCATTCAATCAATCACGGGACAATGGACCCTCTCAAGAGAGAGGATTTAACCTTTTCAGAGACAAACGTTTTACCGATGATTGGGGAATTGGAGAGCCCTTCAAAAGGAAGGAGGGTTTTTGGAATAAAGACGATCTATGGATGGGCATTGGACGGAGAAGGCATTTCGAAGGTGAAACTCTATATCGATGGGGAATATATCTGCGACATTCCGTATGGAGGACTGACAGAAGGGTTGAAAGAATCCTATCCCAACTACCCGAATGCCGAGCGCGGAGGGTTTGCCCTGGTTTGGAACTACTCAAATCTGCCTCCTGGAGACCACGTTGTTCAGATCGAAGTCCAAAACATGAGGGGCGAAGTTTTGAGATTGAGTGCAAACGTCATCGTCCACAAAATATTAGGAGAGATGGCAGATCAGGTCAATCCGATGGA
Organism: Thermodesulfobacteriota bacterium; assembly: GCA_035454825.1. Lineage (GTDB taxonomy): Bacteria > Desulfobacterota > BSN033 > BSN033 > UBA1163 > DATIGG01. Next base: position 10,816 of record DATIGG010000361.1, read on the forward strand.
GTTCCTGATTCCGGGAGTCAACCTTACCGTAGATGGGAATACGAATACTTATGATTTGCGGCTCGAATGGTCGAATGAATCACAGGCTTTTGAAATCATTGACCTCTACCCTCAGTAAGTGAAAATTGTTATCCCCCGGCAAGCATGAGGACAAGGTGAATTTCGTCGCCATCCTTGACGGGTTTAATGAGTTCATTGGGGTAGGCCGTGGTGTGATTCACATAAACTTCAACGATGTTGAGCAGTTTATCTTTTTTTGCAAAGAGTGCCTTTCCCATTCCAGGAAACTGTCTGATGAGATCGCTCAGACACTGACCCACGGTATTTCCCTCTACAGGAACCGCCTCCAAGCCGTTGGTAAATTGTCGATGAGTCGTATGGATGTGCACCTTGACGGCCATGCCCTACTCCCTTCTCACCCTTCACGCACCCTTCTACCCGGTGGGGAAAGGAACGTACCGCAATGATCACAATTTGGGTTCTTGTTGACTGTAAATTCGCTGAAGGTAATCTTCAATCCGTCATAGACCAGTAACCGATTGGTCAACAGTTTACCAACCCCTACGAGATACTTGATCACCTCAGTGGCCTGAATACTCCCTATAACTGCTGGAGTAACGCCAATCACGGGAAACTTCCCTTGTGTCACTGGATCTCGGTACAGACACCTCAGGCAGGCTGTTTCTCCGGGGATAACTGTCATGACTCTCCCCTCAAAACCATTCACTGCGCC
>DATIGG010000362.1:0-4524 GCA_035454825.1 Thermodesulfobacteriota bacterium
CAACTCTCGAAACAACTCCCTCGTTTTTCGATAGGAAATCCCGATCCGATAGCGTAAGTAAATTGCCACGGACTTTGCGACCGGCCCGATGGGGGCGTTCAAAAGCTCACCCTCGCCTACTTGAACAACCGGACGATGGCACTGCGGGCAGAAGGCCTGCCCATGCCGCCGTCGGTATTGACGGTTTACAGATGGATCGTCTCGAGATAGGCCTTTAGACTAATGGGGAAGCTCTTGCGCAGGAAGACGCGTTTCAAAGGGGGAGTGATACTGAGAAAATAACCCCAAATCCCCTCCCTTTGCTAAAGGGGGGCGAGGGAGAATTCTCATGGTTCGTGGGTGCCCTCCGGGCATGGAGCATTGGTTAGATGATTTGATTCGCATCTACCAGATACGGGTCTAAAGATTGTTGAATTCTTCGACTGTAAGACCTGCTTGGCGTATCAATTTTCGAAGCAGCCCAGGGCCAAGCTCATCGTGCTGTGGAATTGACAGTGTCCATTGAAAACCGGGTCTTGTTAACATTACGTGCGAACCTTTCTGGCGCGCGACAAACCACCCTGCTTTTTGCAGTTTGCGAACTGTCTCTACACCTGAACAAAGTTTCAGCTTTCCATCCATCACAAGGCGAGTTCAATAACGCGGGAGCGATCAAACGATTGCTTGGACTCCATGACTTCGAGCCATCCTTCTACAGCTTCCTTTATGTTTGCAATCGCCTCCTCCCGCGTCTTTCCCTGCGAAAGACAGCCCGGCAGTGCCGGAACCTCCGCGACATAGTAACCCGCTTCATCCTGTTCAACAATAATATGCAATCTCATGATTTTCCCTCTCTGAACAAATTTTTACCACAAAACCCATTTTGCTGTCAATTTAACATCTGAATCAACTTGACAGCATCGATTTCTCGTTGCAATATGCGAAGTTTTCTCAAAGGGAAAGGTTGAGGTGTCAGGTCTACACTCTTGACACAATTTGAGGCGGGGCCAGAAATGGCCCTGCCCCTGAAGGTTAACTTCAGAAAGGCTCTGGTATTCTGGGTTACATCTTCAGATGTTACGAAATTTCTGAAATGCGAAAATACGGTGGCGGGCCTACGCTTTTGACGTCTGGGATTTGGCCGGGACGAGATAACCCTAAAAGGGCTATCTTGCTCTGTACACTTCACTTCGATGCCCTATTTTTATGACAAGGACGGTGAGGACATCTTTTTTGATCTGGTAGAGTATCCGGTAATCCCCCACCCGGACCCGGTAGGCTTCTCTTTCTTTCCCCTTGAGTAATTTGACTCCCTGAGGGGTAGGGTTTGTTTGAAGGGAATCTATTTTTTTACCGATACGGATCTGGATAGTTTTAGGAAGGGAAGCAAGCTCTTTCTGGGCGGTAGGAAGGATTTTGATTCGGTAGGTTTCCAATTTATAGGCCCAGTTCTTTTTTCACTTTATTCCACGCGATAGCCTTTTTATTCTCCGGATCGGCAAGGGCTTTCGCAACGTCCTCTAAGTCTAAACGGTCCTCTATGGCCTCCAAAAGGTTTAGATCCTCGATGGGGACCACGGCGACAACACCCTTTCCCCTCCGGGTAAGGACTACTCTTTCCTTCCCATAAGCAGAGCGGTTTACCAGGTCCGAAAAGTTTTCTCTCGCTTTAATAGTGCTAAGAGTGGTCATAGTCAACCTCCTTGCCTAAATTTGCATCTAATAGGGCTCGTTGTCAATGCGTTAAAGTACTTTTATACCCGGTTGGTGATAGTCGCGGTAGGGATGTGGGTTGCCCGGCACCCCCTGCACAGATAAGGTGCAAAGGAGAAAGGTTCATCCTGAAAGATCTTCCATTCGTACTCCTCTCCCTTTCTCTAAGCTCCTCCTGGCCGCAGAAATTCGGGCCAGAAATCTTGGATCATGCTCCAATCTGTAATCAAACCAGTCCTCTTCTGACCCAAAACCAATCAATACACCTGCTGGCTTTCCGTGACGAGTGATGAGGACCTCTTCTTTTTCCGCCAAATCCAAATATTCCGAAAGACGGTCTTTAACCTCTGAAAGAGCAACCCTTTTCATTTTTTCTCTCCCATCTTCCCAAGCCATTCAGCGGTTTTGGGCTTAGGTATGATAGCCAAGATTTCCACCCTCGCTTCAAGCACATCGTAAAATACTCTGATTTCGCCGACGCGTAATCGATACTGTGGCCGACTTATGCCTCGCAATCTTTTGATGCGACTCTTGCTTATCCGTTCCGGTTCGTATCTAAGGTGTTTCTCTATCGCCTCTCTTACGATAGAGCGATAGCTTGCTGATAAATCGTTAAAATCCTGAACTGCTTCTGGTGCGAAGTGAATCTCATATCTCATTCTGGCCATATTGTAGCCAGAATTGTTATCTTCGTCAACCAAAAAAATGGCCTTGACCGCGTGACGGCCGCCCGCATCAACGATGTTGTGCGCAAACGACGCAGCATCACAGCGGACACGGCGTTACGCCTGGCCCGATATTTCGGCACGGATGCACAATCGTGGATTAACTTACAAGCTGCATACGATCTGCGCGTGGCCGAGTTGGCGGCAGGTAAAACCATAGAGCGTCAAGTGAAGCCTCGTCAGGCAGCCTAAAATATGAGGCGCCCTGTGGGTCATGTCTTGCAATCCTACACTTCGAGATAAGCCTTTAAGCTGACGAGCTTCGTCCGCTCATAATTTGTGAGTCTCAGCATCTCTTTGTCGCCGGTCACGATGACATCAGCTTTCCCACCGACTGCACATTCCAGAACTCTGTTATCCGGTTCGTCTTTCAGGACGCCAATCTGCAGAGTCGGCTTAACCCATTCAGTCATCTCTGAAAGGATCACTGCGACCCGGCTGATCTCTTCCCTATCCCGGCTGAACTTGGTCGAGAGAACAGTGAGAAGCTCGTCAAGGATTCCCTTGGACAGAAGCAGGGTATCGTCTCCCTCAATGATCTTGAGAATAGCTTTCTCCGCCAGACTTCCTAAGATTACGAAGGCAGAGACAAAAATGTTGGTATCAAATACCACTCTCATCGGCCAAGATATCGCTCCAAATCTTTTTCAGTCAGGACCCCTTTCTCTTTGGCCTTTGAACTCCAGTATTTTTGAATCTGGTAAAAATCTTTCTTCAGCCTTTCTTTTTTCAGAACCTTCAAGGCGTCCTGGATAACGGCACTCAGCGTTTTTCGGTCCTCCCGGGCCAGCTCCTCAACCTCCTGTGCCAGTTCAAAAGGTAAGGATATCGTCTTCTTTATCGCTCTCGGCATGTTGACCGTCCTCCTTTGCGGTGTGAATAAATCATACCACAAAATGCCTCATGAATTCAATTTTTCGTTATCAAGCTCACGCCGAAGTCAAGCTCTCCGGTCCTGACTGAAGAGAGCCGAAGGGTTGATTCTCACAGGATATCGATGCCCTATTCTATCGTCCAAATCTTAAGGCTTAACCGTAAACCCCTGTTTTCCGAAATGAGAATCAAAGGCAAAGACTATCTTTACACCGAAAGCGCGCATCACCTCGAAGCTCACGCAATCTACCAGGCTGAGGTTCCGCCTTGACGCGGCAAGAAGGGCGCTCACACCGGAGCGGTACAGTTCCGGGGTGACAAATTCGGTATGAACAACAGGCACGATGTCGTCCTGAAACCCTGTCACAGCTTCTGTGCCAAGCCGGTGCTGCAAGAGGGCGAAAGTTTCCACCAAGACGTAATTGCTTGTCATGAGTGTATCCCTGTGCTCAAGCACGTCCTCCCATACCCTCTTTGCCTTCGAATGATTGTCATCATCCCTGTCGAGCAGGGCGTAGAAAGCCGATGTATCAATAAACACTGTCATTTCCTATATGCCTCCGTCAGGTAAAGATCGTGTTTCTTGGAAATATCGCGCTTTCCAGAGCCGAACCTGCCCACAATTTCGGCCGCCCTCCGGTGCCTCTCTTCAACATCAGCGGCCGTGCTCGATTTGATCATCGCACTAACGGCTCTCCGTACAAGCTCAGCTATCGACAGGCGCTGGGATACCGCTATTCGCTTCAGAGCCCTCACCTGTTCTTCAGTCAGTTGGATCTGCGTTCTTACCATGATGCCTCCTTGATTACAGAATTGATTAAATGATAACAACATTTGCTGACATGTGTCAACAAACAAAATCCCTCCTCGCCTTGAGGGCGACGCCCCTTCCGTTCCTGAAAGAGGAAAGGGGGGAGAGGAAGGTGTTGATCGATGCCTTGATGTTCTTTAAACAGACCCTGCTGAGTATGGTCGATTGTTTCCTTTGGGCAAGAGCGGTTCACAAAGGACTTGAGATCATGAGGTTCGATGAGGTCCTGGGGAAGAAAGTATCTGTTAAGGATAATCCTTGAAGGACATTAATTTCAGGGATATTCTCATCCTTGCAGGACTGGACAGAATCAATCTGTTTGCAAGATCGATGAAGATGTGCTACCTAAAACCGAAACAAAGATTTATACAGCTTTCGAAGAAGACATCCGTCAGAAGTATCTGATTTGTCATCCACTGTCCG
>DATIGG010000363.1:0-2735 GCA_035454825.1 Thermodesulfobacteriota bacterium
AGATCTGAATTCATTGATGACTTCATCCCGTATTCCCCCAGAAGTTACGGTCAGAGATCTATCCGCATGAACAGGATGGTCTCTCCCGAGAAACCTCGAAGCGAGCGTGGTGTCTCAACTAAACCTTTACAATGATCTAAAGGTTGTCATTCCTGCGAAAACAGGAATCCAGATCAAAAACACTGGATTCCGGATCAAGTCCGGAATGACGAAATTGTAAAGTCCTTGCTGATACAGTGCGCGAGTTGGTCTATTGATTGAACTGGCTTAGGATTGCCTCCAGTACCCCACCTCCAATCGCTCTCGCCTTTTCAGAGATGGAAAAGCAGAGCTCCCTCTTCCCTCTGGGGTCGATATCTCCCACTTTCATCCCTTTCTTTGCCCCAACCCCTTCACGAAGGAGTCCTCGAATAACGCCGCTGATGACCGCGATAATCGGGTAATCCTCAACGACAGCAACGACCGACCCTTTGTTTACTCGGTCACCAATCGACTTCTGTGGACGAAACATCCCGGCTTTCATCGTTCGGAGAACTCGCTCGACACCATATCCCCCAATTTCTCCAGGGATACCGGTATCGGGTTCCGCGCTGCCCACCAAAATAACCTTCCCCAGATTGTGGCCCCGATTGGTCTCAATGACCACATGAACGTCCTTACCTGCCGTGAATCCTGGACCCAGTCCGATGACGAAGGGAGCATCGCTCAATCGTGTTCCTAAATTGTGCTTTGCCAAAATGGCATCGATGACTACATCCGGCTTCAAAAACTTTCTCGTGTCCTTTCCTTCGGGATCGACCAATAGAGGGATCTTCTCCTCTTTCCATGTGGCTGGAATCTCCTTTGGATGGCGGATAAACTTGGCGTGTACTGCCTCCACTTCTTTTTCACCCTCATAAACGGCCTCGCAAAAAGCGACTGCTCTGCGCACAGCAATTGGCTGCCTCATCTCAAGCAAACAGATTTTGAAATGAGACCGGCAGAGCCGGTGAGCCACACCACTTGCCATCTCCCCTGCCCCCCGGATCAGGACAATCAACTCTCCTAATCTCTTTTCAGGCTTCATCTAACCACCCATCCTCTTAGCTCTTACCTCTGCCTCTTTGCTTTTGCCTCTTACCTTTCGCCTTTCACCTCTCACCCTTTGTTTTAGATATTCCCCCCACGTGTCCATATCCTTTACTACTGCCTCGGATCTTGTTTGAACCTTAATGATATTTTCGGGGTGACTCTCGATGATCGATCTGCCGCCCGTGTCGCCCCTCAGTTTCATAAGACCCTTTGCGTACCATCGATCGAACAAGACCGGGTTTCCCCTCCTTCCATGATAAAGAGGCACAACGATCTCTCTCTCCCCCTCAGCAAAGGCACGAATTAAGGCATTAACCGTCTTTGCTTTTAGAAGCGGTTGATCACCTAAGGCAATCAAGATTCCTTCACTTTTCGGGCACAGATTCCGCAAACCCCTCCGGATGGACGTGCTCATCCCTCTTCTATAGTCGGGGTTTATTATGATTTTAATCTTCTTTCTCATAGGGGAAGGATATTTTTTGATCCTCATTCCGAGATCTGTAGCCTCAGCGCTAAGAACCACTATCACCTCCCCGATTTCGGACCTGAGAAGAACCTGAATACAGCGCTCCAGAACAGTCATTTCCCCCCAGGACAACATCAATTTATCCCTGCCCATCCGCCTCGATTGGCCTGCAGCCAGAAGAATTGCAGAAATTAGCTTTTTTCCCCTACACATAAATGGAGTTCACCTACTAAATCTAATTTGATTTAAGAGAGACTGTCAAGGTCTTGAGAAATAGGAACAGAAAGGTTCAAAATACATGAATCGAGCCCCCAATATACGGTCTTCACCCTATTTATATCACGCAGAAAACTGATTAATCTTAACTATGATTCAGTCTAACGCCTGAAGTCCAGTGTCTGAATTATAGAATCTTAAGGCATTAAAGGAGGAATTGTGATGGCTAAACTGACCCAAGAAATGAAAGACTTAATCGAGGAACAAAAAGTCTCCTTTGTTGCAACAGCCGATAAGAACGGAAAGGTCAATGTCTCTCCCAAGGGTTCGATCTATGTTGTGGATGATGAGACCTTAGCCTTTGCTGATCTTTATTCCAAAAAGACGCGAGAAAACCTAAAAATCAATCCCCATATTGCCATTGCAGTCGTTGATCTAAAAGGACTCAAGGGATACCAGTTCAAAGGCAAGGCCGAGCTTCTCGAAGAAGGCGACATTTACAATGATGTGGTCTGCTACCTCCAGACAATGCCCCTAAAGCTTCCTGATCCTCAGTATGTCGTAAGAATCAAGGTGGAGGAGGTCTATAATCTCGGCCTTGGCAAATAATGGAATAGTAAGGATCACCTGCTTATCACCTGAATTTGTGCAAGATCTGAATAAATACATGACTTTTGGGTAAAAAATACAAAGTTTACCCCATTTACTTTTTTGGATGCGATCATTAAAAGTTTATATTAGAGAGGTACAAATTTATAAGAATGGCTCCCTTCAATCGACGGTAATTTCCAACCCTGTCGAGTATCGCGGGAATAACGGTCTTAACCCATTCTTCAAAAGTCTCTCACAGTCAGACAAGAAAGGAGGAAAAAGATGGCTTATATGGCAAAAGACTACAACAAACTCATTGGAATGGAAGGGTTCAGCGAGACCCTTCTGAAGAATCATTTCACACTCTACCAGGGTTACGTAACCAATACGA
>DATIGG010000364.1:0-5194 GCA_035454825.1 Thermodesulfobacteriota bacterium
ATTTTAATCACCCTCTTTCCCTGCTCATCTCTCTCAAGAAGATGAGAAAAAAGGCCATTGAGATCTGTTTTCATAAGCGGTTCGAATCGGAAAGAGCCTTTAAGAACCTGGTTTGCCAGGGCAGTGAGAAACAGGGTAGAAAGGGTAATCTCCCGCCAATCTTCGGGGTGACAGCCCTTCAGATCCAGGTTCTTCAGATAACGCGGCGATAAGCTCAGTTGCTTTTCCAAAAATTGGATCACCACCGCAACATTTTCCACAAGATTTTCGGTCTCTTTTACCTCCTGAAGATTTTCAAAATCTCCGATCTTTCCGGATCGATGGAGACCGGGCCTTTTCTTGAGAGTCCCCTCGAACCGTTCCAGATAAGGAGGGTCCAAGAAGAGAAGATTCACCTTTTCTCCTCCAAACCAGGGACCATTGAATAGATTTTCAGCCTTCTTCTTCAGTAAGAGGGTCAAGCTCACCCCGCATTGAAACAGTTTCTGAAGGGGAAGGGATTGAAGGATCTCAGAGGCCCTAAATTCTTCTTCCCGGCTTAGGTATTCGAGACCCATATTCAGGTAGTGGAAGACCCTCTTTGTGATTCTCTCGATCTCTTCAAGATTGGAAAGATCGATGGCTTCTGCAACGATAGCCCTGTTACAGAGGACTGCCATTTCTGCCTTCAACCGATCCTGCTCCAGAGGATCCTCGATCTTCCCAAAGACAGAAGAGAAAAAGGGACTTTCACTGAGGAACGTCAGGTAAAAGGTTGTCCGGGGCTTCTCGTTTTCCGACGGTCTCACGATCGATGGCCCCTCTCTTTTTATGGATAAAGAATCGGGATGGATGAAACGGTATATTTCTAAAGCCTCTTCAAAATCAGGGAATCCATACTCGGCGAGCCGGGCACTTCTGAACCGGTATCCTGTCTCCTCAAGCTCTGATTCCATTTCCGAGATAAGGACTTCCATTATTTTTCGGTAACCCTCCGCATGGATCAGAGAGAAAATCTTTAGAAAAGGCTCTAAAATCTCTCTGGTCCCTTTTCCCTTAAAACGGACGAAATAATACTGATCCAAAGTAAACGGAGTCGTTTTCTCTTCTGCCTCCAAAGGTTCACCCTCCATCAGGGTGACATGAAGAAATTTCTTCAGAAGGAGAGCGATCAATTCAGTGTCCGCCGATTGGATGAATTGGGCAATCTTTCTTTCTCCGCATTCGAGAAGAATCTCCAGCCAACGAAGGATTTTTTCAGGATTCAGCCCGTCTTTTTTCCAGGAGTCAAGATCAAGAAGAAATTGGAACTGTTCCGGAGTCGTGAGAGAGATTAAGGAGAGAGCATCTTTTTCGCCGACCTCCTTAACAGTTAGAAAGACATCGAGTTCAGGAAGTTGTTGAACGAGTTGCTCTGGATTCCTTGAGAGGAATAGGATACGGAGCCGTTCTTTTCCACGGGCCCGCAAAAGCAAGTCCAATTGATTCTTGACAGGGAGGGAGTTAAAGACCACTTCGGCTTCTTGAGGATCCTCAGGCAACCGCGACGGTGAGAGTAAAGAACGAACAGGGGCAGAGTCTTCCTCTGCCCCTGGAGGTTGATTCCTTTCCTCAGCCTTATCCATCCTGTTCCCTGTTAATAAGCTGGAGGAGCCGGTGGCATAGGTTGTTCTTTTTTCGGTTTCTCGGCGATGACAGCCTCGGTGGTGATCAGAAGAGAAGCCACACTGGCGGCATTCTGAAGAGCCAGCCTCACGACCTTGGTCGGATCGATAATTCCGGCCTCGATCATATCGGTGAATTCTTCCTTATCAGCATCGAATCCAAAAGCCCCTTTCTCTGCCTTTACTTTTTCGGCGATCACAGACCCTTCCTTCCCCGCATTTTCAACGATCTGGCGGATCGGTTCTTCGAGGGCTCTCTCAACCAATTCAACACCAATCTTTCGATCGCCTTCCGCTTTCGATTTCTTCAAGGCAGGCAGACACCTCAGGTAAGCCACCCCTCCGCCCGGAACGATTCCTTCCTCAACCGCAGCGCGGGTTGCATGGAGGGCATCTTCAACGCGAGCCTTCTTCTCTTTCATCTCCGTCTCCGTGGCTGCACCCACCCGGATGACCGCAACGCCTCCGGCAAGCTTCGCGAGCCGCTCCTGAAGTTTCTCCCGGTCGTAATCTGAGGTGGTCTCGTCAATCTGGATACGAATCTGTTTAATTCGGCCTTCGATGGCAGAGGGCTTGCCGGCTCCCTCGACAATCGTCGTGTTGTCCTTATCGATGACCACCTTCTTTGCCCGGCCCAAGTCCTCTAACTTCAGCTTCTCCAACTTGATGCCCACGTCCTCTGAGATGGCATTGCCACCCGTCAGAACCGCAATGTCTTCTAACATCGCCTTTCGTCTGTCTCCAAAGCCCGGGGCCTTCACGGCAGCGCATTTCAGAGTCCCGCGAAGCTTATTCACAACGAGCGTTGCCAGTGCCTCGCCTTCCACATCCTCTGCGATTAAAAGCAGAGGCCTTGCTGTCTTGGCAACCTGCTCCAGGATGGGAAGAAGTTCTTTCATGTTGGAGACTTTCTTTTCAAAAAGGAGGATATAAGGATCCTCCAGAACTGCCTCCATCTTTTCCGGGTCCGTGACAAAGTAAGGAGAGATGTAGCCTCGATCAAACTGCATCCCTTCAACGATCTCGAGAGTTGTCTCCATCGCCTTGGCTTCCTCTACCGTGATGACGCCCTCTTTTCCCACTTTATTCATGGCCTCAGCGATGATTTCGCCGATGGTGGGATCATTGTTGGCAGAGATGGTCCCGACCTGGGAAATCTCCTTCTGTTCTTTGACGGGTTTGGACATTTTTTTCAATTCCTTGAGGACTTCCTCGACAGCCTGGTCAATTCCTCTCTTCACATCCATGGGGTTAGCACCGGCTGCCACCACTCTCAGTCCCTCCCGAAACATGGCCTGGGCAAGGACCGTTGCCGTGGTCGTACCGTCCCCAGCCGTATCCGAGGTTTTGCTGGCCACCTCTTTTACCATCTTCGCCCCCATGTTTTGAAAATGGTCTTCGAGGTCAATCTCTTTGGCAACGGTCACCCCGTCCTTGGTCACCAACGGGGAACCGAAAGACTTTTCCAGAACGACGTTTCTTCCTTTGGGCCCTAAGGTGACTTTAACTGCATTCGCTAAGATGTTGACACCTTCTAAGACTGAATTTCTTGCTTCCTGATCAAACCTAATCTCTTTTGCCATGTGACTCCTCCTTTCTTATCTTTACCCCCATCATTTTTCAATGATGGCAAGAACGTCATCTTCCTTCATCATCAGGTATTCTTCCCCATCCAGCTTTACCTCAGTTCCTGCATATTTGGCAAAAAGGATCCTGTCTCCCTTTTTTACCTCCATCGGAATTTTTGTCCCATCCTTCTTGATCTTTCCCGCTCCAACGGCGATTACTTTTCCCTCGACCGGCTTTTCTTTCGCAGTATCGGGAATGATGATCCCTCCTTTTGTCCTCTCCTCTTCCTCCAACCTCTTAACGATGAGTCGATCATGAAGTGGCCGTACCATAAATGTAAACCTCCCTTCTCGTAGATTTTATCCATATTTAGATAATCATCGAATCCGGAGTTGTCAAGGAAGGGAAGGGGACGTTAAATTTTATGCCTTGGCCTTGATTTTTCGGGTAGAAAAACATTATGAAGGCTTTGGGGAGTTAGAAATTCATATGTTTCAGAAGGATGAGCTGGAAGGGATGGACTGTAACTATTCAAAACAAAATAAGAAAGTCAATTTGCCTGTAGATTCCGCTCTTCAAGTTTTCTCCTGAGAGACCACCCTGTTCCTGCGGATAGATCTCCGACTATGACCGAGCGACTACGGATTCTCTCAGGTGGAAGAAAGGGGAAAAACTGATGTTAGAGAGAAAGTTTAAGAAAAAGAAGAATGTCCTCCGGGAACTGGTGAAGGCTGGCAAGCCCAGTCTCGGGACGCATGTCCACGTGATTTGGCCGGGAATCGTGGAGGTGATTGGTCACAGTGGAACCATAGACTATATTGAATTTTCAGGGGAATATGCTCCCTTTGACCTCCATGCGCTGGAAAACTTTGGCCGGGCCATTGACCTCTTTGACCACCTATCATCGATGATGAAAATTGATCAGGAGCCAAAGCTCTATCTTGCCACCAGGGCGATAGGGTCCGGGATCCAGAACCTTCTTTTTGCGGATATCAGGACGGTCGAGGAGGCTAAAGAGGCCGTGGCTTCAGCCCGGGCTGAGACTCCGAGGACAGGAGGATTGGTCGGCGCAGGCATGCGAAGGGATGTGGGCTATGTTCTCGGGCCGGGTTCGAAGGAGTATGTAAAGCAACTGGAAGAGGGGGTTGTTGCCGTGATGATCGAGAAGCAAGCTGCCGTAGAAAACCTGGAGAAGATACTCTCGATCAAAGGCATTGACATGGTTCAATTTGGCCCTGCCGATTATTCCATGAGCATGGGCATCCCGGGGCAGTGGGACCATCCAAGGGTGAAGGAGGCCGAGCGGTACACGATCGAAACTGCTCTCAGGATGGGTATTGCACCCCGGGTTGAGCTGAGCGACGTCAAGGGTGCAGAACCCTATCTTAAAATGGGCGTGAAACATTTCTGCATCGGCTGGGATGTGGACATTCTCTACCGATGGTGCCAGGACCAGGGAAAGGCTTTCAAGAATCTTTGGGAGAAATAGTTCGAGTCTGTCCGCAAACGATGGCTTCCATTAGAAGCCGTCATTCTGGCGAAAGCAGAGATTTTAATGGTGCAGTTTATTTTACACTATGGTCAGTTTAACACGGCTCCAACAGATACTCCATCCCCCTCCGGACCTCCCCCTTGAAGGGGAAGGAACAGAATAGATTCCCCTCCCCTTCCAGAGTGTCGTAAGTCCGTTCATGGTTCGACGGGCTCACCACGAACGGACCACGGCACTTCAGAAATCAATCACTTAGCCGTTCGTCCTGAGCTTGTCGAAGGGCGAGCGGCGAATTGCGACACAGTCTCTTCAGGGGGACGGCCAGAGCCTGCCCTGAGCTGGGTGGGGGTGGGGTCAGAGGGCTTATTTGTCTGAGTAGAACTAATACTGTAGAACTAATACTAACGTAATAATTGATTTGTAGTGAAGGGCCTCGTGTCCGTGGATCACGCCCATAAAGGGCTACACTACGTAAAACAGATTGATGCAT
>DATIGG010000365.1:0-6901 GCA_035454825.1 Thermodesulfobacteriota bacterium
ATTTATCAACTTTCGATTGGGGGAAACTGTGATTCAGACGGTGAGACTATGGACCTCAGACATTAGAAGTCCAGTGCCTGAATTGTAGTGGGGGAAATTTTCATGAAGGGGGGAGGGGATTTTCGTTGACAAATCAAAGAGCCTTCAAGTATCATTTTTTTAGGAGGTGATCTGTAGAATGAAAGAGATAATGGAAACAAAGAACGTTGGCCTCCGAGGGGTGAAGGTCGCAGATACCCGGATTTCGGATGTAAACGGGGAAAAAGGAGTCCTGATTTATCGGGGGTACAATATTCTGGACCTCGCCTCCTCTACCTATGAAGAAGTCTCCTTTCTCCTTCTCAATGACCATCTGCCCGGCAACAAGGAACTGGAAAAATACAGATCGGATCTCGTCTCGGAACGGGGGATTCCGGAGGCTGTAATAGAGGTCATGAAGATGACGCCGAAACTGACCCATCCCATGGATGTGCTTCAAGCCGCCATTCCATTCCTGGCCAGTTTCGATCCTCAATTGCGCATGGAGACCAGAGAGGCCAATTACAGAAAAGCTATTCGGCTCATCGCGAAACTCCCCACGCTCATAACAGCGTGGGATCGTATTCGAAATGGATCGGCGCCCGTCTCTCCGAATCCAGACCTCACCCACGCCGGAAACTTTTTGTACATGTTAAAGGGAACTCCACCCGATCCGGCGACCGCACGAGATTTTGATATTTGCCTAATCCTTCATGCGGAGCATTCCCTCAATGCCTCTACCTTTGCAGGAAGGGAGGTTGCCTCAACGCACGCCCACATCTACGCCGCCGTTGCAGCGGCGATGGGTGCTCTTTCAGGAGAACTTCACGGAGGGGCCAACAGCGAGGTGATGAAGATGCTTCTCGAAATTGGGGAAGTGAGTCGTGCGAAGGCCTGGGTCTCCGGGAAACTGAGCCAAGGGGGAAAGATCATGGGAATGGGCCATGCCGTTTATCATACGGAAGATCCCAGAGCCACAGTCCTTCGCGGTATTTGCGAAGGGATTGCCAGCCGCTACGGAGATAGGCGGTGGTGTGAGCTCTCAAAGGCCATCGAAGCTGCCACTCAAGAGGAATTCAGGAAACTGAAAGGAAAAAAGATCTATGCCAATGTCGATTTCTACAGTGCCGCCGTTTACTACATGATGGGAATTCCGAGGGACCTCTTTACCCCGGTCTTTGCCATTTCACGGATGGCTGGCTGGACTGCTCATATCATCGAAGAGAAGTTTGCAGAGGCGCAACCCAAACCTGAGCTCTATCGCCCGGATGCCGATTACGTCGGAACGTATTGCGGGCCCGAGGCTTGTGAATACGTTCCCTTGGACAGACGTTCATCATGATCTCTTGACACGTTCTTTCTTTCACCGCAGAGCACTTAGAAACATCGTGGTCTCTTTATGAACCGCACAGCTCAATATGATATTGTTATTGTTGGGGCAGGCTTAGCAGGACTTCGGGCAGCCGTGGAGTGTGTCGAAAATGCGGAGGTGGCTGTTGTGAGCAAGGTTTTCCCCACCCGTTGCCACTCTGGCACGGCGCAGGGTGGAATTACCGCTTCATTAGGGAATGAAGAAGAGGATCACTGGGAGTGGCATCTCTTTGATACGGTCAAGGGAAGCGATTATCTCGCGGATCAGGATGCCGTGGAGATTATGGTGAGGGATGCTCCCCGGGTGATCTACGAGTTGGAACATATGGGCGTTCCCTTCAGCCGAACGGCTGAAGGAAAGATCGCACAACGGAATTTCGGAGGCCATACGCGGGACTTTGGCAAGCAGTCCGTGAAGAGGGCGTGTCATGCTGCAGACCATACAGGAAGGGTCGTTGTCGATACCCTCTATGACCAGTGTCTGCGCCACAAGGTGAGATTTTACTCCGAGCACTATCTTGTCTCCCTCGTCTTTGATGAAGGAAGATGCTCAGGGGTGCTGGCCTACGACCTTGGGACAGGCACGCTCCATTTCCTTCAGGCCAAGGCCGTTCTTCTGGCCACAGGAGGATGTGGCAAAATCTACAAGACCACCTCGAATGGTTTTGCCTCTACGGGGGACGGGCTTCATGTTGCTTTACAGTCAGGAATTCCGCTTGAAGATATGGAATTCGTCCAGTTTCATCCTACCGGACTCTATCCCTTGGGCATCCTTGTGAGTGAAGCAGCGAGAGGGGAAGGGGGCATTCTATTAAATGACCGGGGCGAGCGGTTTATGGAACGGTATGCCCCCACGATCAAGGACCTGGCTGCAAGGGATGTCGTTTCCCGCGCTATTCTCACGGAGATTCGGGAGGGTCGGGGAATTGGCGGAAAGGATTATGTCCACCTTGATCTCACCCATCTCGGTGAGAAGAAGATTCAGGAGAAGCTCTGGGAGATCGCTTCCTTCGCAAGGATCTATTTAGGCATTGATCCCATTCGTCAGCCTATCCCTGTCCAACCCACCTGCCATTATATGATGGGCGGGATTCCCACAGACCCGGATGGCAGGGTCCTGGTGGATGAAAAGGGTGCGGTTGCTGCTGGATTGTATGCGGCAGGAGAATGCGCCTGCGTATCGGTCCACGGTGCCAACCGGCTGGGCTGTAACTCCCTTCTTGATTTGCTCGTCTTTGGCCGGAGAAGCGGTCTGGCCATAAGAGGGGATATCTCAGGAATAGACCATCGTAAGTTGAAAGATGACCCGGTCAAAGCCATCGAAGATCGAATAGCAGGACTCCTGAATGGAAAGGGAAAGGTTAAGACCGATCGACTCCGGCAAAGCATGCAATCCCTGATGATGGAGTATGGTTCTGTATTTCGGGATGAAAAGGGATTAAAGCAAGGGATCGAGGAGATCCGATCCCTGAAAGAGGAATACAACCGGATTGAGATCATTGATCGCGGGAAAGGATTCAACTACGAGTTGATGGAGGCGATTGAGTTAGGTCATCAACTTGACCTCTCAGAGGTGGTTCTCCTGAGTGCCCTCCATCGGCGTGAAAGCCGGGGATCCCACTTCCGAACCGATTTCCCCGGCCGGGATGATCAAAATTATCTGAAACATACCCTTGTCTTTCAATCTTCAAAGAGCCTCGAGGTGAGGTATAAGCCGGTAAAAATCACCCGATTTCAACCGGAAGCCAGAGTATACTAAAAATGGCAGATATCAAATTCCAGATCAATCTTAAATTCCAATCTCATATGACTGAAAACATTCTCTGGATTTTTGTTTCGTTACAATTTGGCGGTTTCGTAAAAAGCTGTCACTTTGGCGAAAGCCGGAGTCCAGATACAGGTCACCAAGCTGCACTTTAATGTCTGTTCAATTATGGACTCCTTAGTCAACAGGGATATCCGATGAACGTTAAGCTGAAAGTCTTCCGTTTTAATCCGTTAAAGGATAAAGATCCTCACTATCAGAAATTTGAGGTAGAAGCGGAGCCTATGGACCGACTCCTGGACTGCCTGAACCGAATCCGGTGGGAACAGGATCCTACGCTCTCTTTTCGAATGTCCTGCGCCCACGGTATCTGCGGATCGGATGGAATGAGGATTAATGGCATCTGCGGTCTGGCTTGCCAGAAACTGGTCAAAGATTTTAAAGAGGAGATTCTGATAGATCCGCTTCCGGTATTTAAGGTGATCAAGGATCTTGTGGTCGATCTCGATCCTTTCTTCGAAAGATACAATTCTATAAGACCCTATTTGATTACAAAGAATCTACCCCCAGATCAGGAGCGAAAACAATCTCCTGAAGAACACCACCAGTTTGATGATGCCCTCCGCTGTATCCTCTGTGCCTGTTGCACAGCCTCCTGTCCCATCAACCAGAATAAGGAAACAGAAGCCTATGTGGGCCCTGCCGCCCTGGTCCGCGCCTTCCGTTATCTTTTTGATTCAAGGGACGAAGGGAAGGATGAACGAATTGCTCTGTTGGATCATAAGGAAGGAGCCTGGGGCTGCCAGACGTTATGGAAGTGCACCGAGGTGTGTCCTAAGGAGATTCCTGTGACCAAACAGATCGCTCGAATCAAGCGCCGCATCCACGACAGTAAACACTCCCATCACAGCTCAACTTGATTCCGTTCTGTCAGCACTCAATGGAAGGATCAAAAGCCCAGATTGAACGACGTCGGTCTTTGATTTTGCCGAGGACAACACGAGCGCTTGCGACCTCTACCTGACTCGCACGCTGGAGCGCGCGCGAGTAGTCCAAGTGATTACTTCCTCACTCTTTTCTCTGGCGTCAGGAGCGGGTCTCTGCATTCGGACTGAGTCCACTCCTCGCCGAGTTTTCGCAGGAGCTCCTCCTGCTGCCGAATGGAAAAGTCCGCATAGGCAGGATCGCTTTTCCGATAAGTCCTCTCAATGAAGGAAATAGAATCCTTGGTGGCACGGGTCTCTGTGCGGATCGCCTCACACTTCTTCAATCCCCGACGGGCTTCGATCGAGACCTTTGGAGGAGGCGGAAGCCAGGCTTTTTTCTTTGGTGTCGGGGGCGGCTCGGTGCATTCGGATCTGGTCCATTCCCCCTTGAGTCTCTGCAGGATCTGCTGCTGCTGCCGAATCGAGAAGTCTGCATATTTAGGGTCCCTTTTCCGATAAGCCCTCTCAATGAAGGCAATCGAGTCTTGGGTGGTGCGGGTTTGTGCGTAGATCGCCTCACACTTCTTCAATCCCCAACGAGCTTCGATCGAGTCCTCCGGATGAGGGGAAAACCAGAGGTGGTTCTGATAGGCCTGGTAGAGCGTGACCGAACGGTTTTCTGAGATATCGATCGGAATAGCTTCCATCATCCCTTGTATCATCTTCTTGTCGAGATGGTTTGATTCGATGATCTGTGAAAGATGATCCATCAGGGAGATGATCATTCCGTCACGGCCCGGGGTACTGTGAAGCTCCCATGATTCCGAGGCTTCTGGACAACTCCGATTGCGACACTGCTGGTATCCCTCCTGAATAATGGGAACCCTCTCCCTGAGACAGCGGGTGATCGTGTCTATAACCCTTGCCATCTTCTCCATCGAGGGATAATTTGTGGGATCGATCCTCCTGGCCACCGCCTCGACAAAGTCGGCATGGCCCTTACAAAAACCAGACGCATATTGCTCCTCAGAATAGAAAGGGTGTTCTGTGGCAGAAAGATATTTCCATTCCCCGTCTTCATAAACGGGCCATCGGAACTTCACAAGACCTGAGCGGGCTTTGGATTCCGGTTTGCCAGAAAAAAAATATCTCAAGCTCAGTTTTTGAACCCTCACCGGAAGCGCTGACTCCCAGGCCTGAAGAGGATGGGCCTGACTTCCGTCGAAAAAGACATGGCCGATGATCCCGGTATGGGATTCTGTCACTAAAAATAGAGTTCCCGGTGTGATCGAATCGGGAGAAATGCGAACGGGATAGGTGTCGAGGGGAAGAGTCCCTGTCCAGGTCCTCGGAAAGAGATAGAAAAGGGCAGCACGGAAACGTTCGTCCCTGTCCCACTCCGGGTGGGTTGGAAGATGCTTCCAGTCCGTGGACCAGTGACCGATCAGTCTGCCATCCTTTGTAGTAGCAGCGGCGGGAAGATGGTTGATCCGGGCATAAATCCATCGGATCGCATAGACGGCATCTGCACAATCCGTGGGGATCTTGGAGCGAATGAAGAAATCCTCCGTCATGGTTTTATCCACCCATTTTCCAAACCGATGCTCTTCTTCAACCGTCCACCGGCGATCGCCGACTTCCCAAACTTGGTCAGGGGATTCATTCGGCCTCTGGCTGAAGCATGGAGTGGAGATCAGAATGATCAGAAAGAAGACAAGAAAAGGCATAGGTCCCTATTTAATAGAATCGCGCACCTTCACGTCGGCCTTTCCCTGGTGGCATGTATTACAGGTATAATTCTTCTGCTCTTTATGGTTGATGTCCAGCATATATCCCTGCATGGCTCTTGCAATTCGCTGATGGACAAGGGCGCTTAGGTCCTCGGCACTGGCCGCTTTACCCGCCAGATCCTTATAGGTCTGACTTCGATTCGAGGTATGGCAAAACTCGCACTTTACCCCGAGCGCCTTGTTCCATTCCATCATCGTCTTTGTAACCTCTTCTTTCTTCAGATACTTCGGATCTGCGTGCATACTGCTGACAAAAACGACGACGGCACCAAGTGCGAATACTACGGATAGCAGAGGGTTAACCTTCTTCATGATCTCCTCCATGTATAGAAATCTGTTTTGGAAAAATGATATAATAGTGCGGCGCCAATTGTCAATTCCCGGAAATGCGAGAAATGCGGGAAGAGAGGGGTGATGTTTCCAATGGGTAAAGATCTGGTTTTTGTTGGTGGAGGACATGCCCATCTCACCTCCCTCAAGAATCTCTCCCACTTCAGGAAACTGGGCCATCAGGTCACGCTCGTCAGTCCCTCCCCCTATCATTATTACTCGGGCATGGGACCCGGTATGCTCTCCGGAATCTACCACCCCTGGGAGGTGCGTTTTCATGTGAAGAAATTGGCCGAAGAGCGAGGCGCTGTCTTCATCAAAGGGAAAGCCATCAGAGTTGACCCCCTTCAGCACCTCCTTTTTTTGGACTCCGGCGAGAAAGTCCATTACGATGTGGTGTCCTTTAATACAGGGAGTGAAGTTCCCGTCGAAACGCTGACCCAGGCGCCAGTCGACCCTCTTTTTCCGGTAAAGCCTGTGATCAACCTCCTCAAGGCCCGCCAAGCCATCTTGGAAGCGATCAGAGATGACAAGAAGCTCCATCTTGTTGTGGTGGGAGGAGGTCCGGCAGGGATTGAGATTTCGACCAATCTTTTGAGGCTTCTCCATGAAAACCGAGGGAAAGGAGAGATCACTCTTATTGGGGGAAAAAGGCTTTTGGGCGATGCCCCCGGTAAGGTGCGGCGTCTTGCCATGGAGTC
>DATIGG010000366.1:0-3975 GCA_035454825.1 Thermodesulfobacteriota bacterium
AACCCGGCATAGCCGGAACCAAACAGAAAACCTCAAATTCAAAAAGTTGAGATTTTCCAAAAGCCTCTGGAATGGCCATGAATAGGGGCTCAAATGATGGTGCTAAAAATATTGTGACATCTACGCGCACAATTTTATTCCCTAAGAGCCTAAAAGACAACCCTCGTCCCATGGGCTGCAAGAAATTGCACGAATCGCTTTACCGCGTTCGCGTGGGTGATTTCAGAGTCGTCTATTGGGTCGACGATAAAGGCAAATCGATCGTAATCACCAAGGTAGAAAGGCGAAAAGAAAGAACTTATAGGCATCTGTAATCCTACTTTTTACCAAACTCAATGAATGCTTTGGGGATGGGACTTTCCAGTCTTATCCGTTTGCCTGTCACCGGATGGTTAAAAGAGAGTGCAAAGGCATGGAGCCCGAGACGCCGAATGGGATTCCCCTTGGCACCGTACTTTTTATCTCCCACGATGGGACAACCGATCACGGAAAGGTGCACACGGATCTGATTTTTCCGGCCCGTTTCCGGCCGTATTTCCAGGAGGCTGTGCCGGAGATATTCCCTTATTTTCCGGTAATGGGTAACAGCGTATTTCGCATGAGGTCCTTTCACATCCGAATAGACCTTGTAAGAAGGGCTTTCCTTTAACCAGCTTTTAACGGTCCCTTCCTTCTCAGCCGGATGACCTTCAACCAAGGCACAGTATCGCTTCTCCGTTTCGCTCCAGTTCTTTTGAAGGATTTCCTTGACTTCAGGGGTTTTGGCAAAAAGCATGATTCCTGAAGCCTCCCGGTCCAGCCGGTGCACGATGAAGATCCTCTCCCTGTAATGAGAGCGGATCCCGACATTCTGATTGACAGCTTTATAAAACGTTTCTGAATTTTCCTTACCTGTGCCCATGGACAGGAGTCCCGGAGGTTTTTCCAGGGCGATAAGGTAAGGGTCTTCATATAATATGGGAAAAGGCGCGGGCGTGACAGGTCGGCGGATTTCAATGATCTCGCCGGGAAGCAGACTATAGTCAGTCCTGTTTATGATATCCCCGTTTAGAAGGACGCCCCCGTGTTTAATCATTTTCCGGATTTTAGTCTTCGACGCCGGCCTTAGTTTCTCAACAAGAAAATCCAAGAGAGTGGTTTTTTCTTTGACAGGAACCTTCATAAAACCAGGAGGGTATGGCAACCCAATCCACCGACTCATCTCACTACTGAAACGTGATGGCCACGATCTCGGGCTTTGTGTCGATGCGCATGGGAGGGCCCCAGGTCCCGGCTCCGCTCGATGTGCAGACCAGGAGATCGCCAAACCATTTTAATCCATAATCGTACCCCTGGTAAACTTTTGAGGTGATGAATCGGAAAAGGAAAACCTGGCCCTGGTGCGTATGACCGGAAATCTGAAGGGAGATTCCCTGATCCCTGGCAACCTGCAGGTTGAAAGGGGCATGCATCAACAGGATGCTGGGCTTTTGACGGTCGATCCCCAGTCTCTGCAGAATCGCCTTAAACGGTTCTTCCCTTCTCGAATCCCTGTAATCCACCCCAATGATCTGCAGGCCATCGATCTCAACCATTTCATTGTATAAGACTCGAATTCCTGCTCGCCGAACGGCATCAAGGTACGGGGTGGTATCAGAAAATTCTTCATGATTCCCGGTGATGAAATAGGTGCCGTAAGGGGCGGAGATTCGTGAAAACGGTTCGATGACCTTATCCAGGTTGACCGCCACACCATCGTAGAGATCACCGCCGATAAAAACAATGTCCGGCTGGAGGTCCTGAATCAGGCCAGCAACATGCCGGGCGAATCCATAGCTTCTTACCTGACCCAGATGGGTGTCGCTCACCCAGACAGCGGTTTTGCCTTTCCATGGACCGGGTAAATCACGAAGTGGAAGGCTCAATCGAGTGATGCGAATCACTCCTGAATTGATGAACCCGTAAAGGCTCGCTGCCAGGGCTATGCCGATCAGGATCTCTATCAATATTTTCCGGTCCAGGGAAAGCTGAAATAATTTAGCGAGGCCGTAGAAGATCCAGCAAAGAATGGATGCGAGAATGAGAAGGTATAGAATCCCTAACCAGGATGCTGCAGCCGCGTAAAGGCTTCGCACCAGGATACTGGAATAACGAAAAGCAAGAAACGAGGTCAGGACCAGGCTCACGGACAGCAGGCCCAGGGCAACTTTCAACGTCAGAAGTTTCGTGGGAGCGGTCACCCCAAAAAAGCGCACCAGTGTCTTGTATAAAAACAAGTGCCCTAAGAAGAGGATCGACTGAACAATGCTAATGAAGACGATGAAGCGCATGAGAGTTTAAGCATTATAATTTATGAACAGCTTGCTTTACAAGATGGAATAGAGTTAGACATAATTATTAGAAACCTTTTGGAGAGGAGACCCAATATGGAACAGTGGCAGACGTGGTTTCATGAAAAACAGGTGGAGAGAACGATCGATGCTTTGAAGAAGAATAAATTCGAGGCCCTCTTTGTGCCCGATTCAAAAGCTGCGTTTGAAGAGGTGATGAAACGGATTCCCGATGGATCAACTGTTGCTGTCGGAGGGTCTATAACTCTCACCCAGATCGGATTGTTAGATGCTCTTGAAAAAAGGAAGCTCAAGCTCCTCTGGCCTATGAAACAAGGCAAAACTCCCGAGGAAACCCACGCCTTGATCCAGAAGACTTTTTCAGCGGATATCTTTCTTTCAGGAACGAACGCCGTCACGGAGGATGGAAAGCTTTATAATGTTGATGCTACAGGAAATCGCGTCGGTGCCATGTTCATCGGACCCAAAAAGGTGATCGTTGTCTCAGGCGTGAATAAGATCGTTCCGGATATTGAAGGAGCTGAGAAGAGGGTGCGATGGTGGGTGGGGCCCCAGAATGCAAAAAGGCTGAAGCGAAAGACACCCTGTGTTGAGACGGGCGTATGCGGCGATTGCTCTTCCCCGGACCGAATCTGCAATATCTATGTGACCCTGGGGAAAAAACCGAGCCGCACCGAGGTAACAGTCATCCTGGTTGGAGAAGACTTGGGAATCTGAAAAGGATCAATGGGTTGTTGAAAATTAATCTCTCTTGCTCAGGCAAGAGAGATTCGGGCGTCCACAGCTACGGCGCCCTTCTCCAGAACGATAACCGGGTTGATATCAATTCCTTCGATCTCAGGCAAATCAACGATCAGTTGGGACAGCCTGAGAAGATTCTCGACCAGGGCATGAGTATCCAGGGGTTTTCTCCCGCGAGCTCCTTTAAAAATGGCTGAAGCCTTCAGCTCTGAAATCATCTCTTCTGCTTCGAATCGATCGATCGGGGCCAAACGGATGGAACTTTCTTTCAGGATCTCCACGTAGATCCCTCCGAGGCCAAAGAGCACCACCGGACCAAAAGAAGGGTCTCGCTTTGCTCCCAGAATGACTTCGATCCCTTCGGAGACCATTTTCTGGACAAGAATACCCGAGAACGTTTTTCCACCTGCCTTTTTGATCTTTTCAAAGGCCTTCTCCGCCTTGGAAAGATCATCAATATTGAGAAGGACCCCGCCCTTGTCCGATTTGTGGGAGACCTCGGGAGAGATCACTTTGAGGGCAACAGGCTTCCCCATTTTTTCCATTGCCTCTTTTAACCCTTTTCTCTCATGAACGACCTGATAATCGGCAACCGGAATTCCACAGGTGCGAAGCACCTCGAGGGCCTCCGGAAGCAAAGGGTCCCTCTTCTCCTCTTTTGCCTTCTCGAAGAGATGCTTGACTTGAGTCTGGTTAATCCGGTAAGAAGGAGCTTTCTTTCTTGTGAGGCTTTTTCTGAAAGAGCGATCCCGTGAAATCGCCAGAGCACTCAAGGCATCGAAGGGCTCTGGAAAAATGGGATAATCGATGGTCTTGGTGACAAAGGCCAACTCTTCCTCATCCGTGATGTAGCAGAGTGCAATCGGTTTTTGATATTGGGAGGAGAGTTCTTTTACGGTCTGGA
>DATIGG010000367.1:0-9368 GCA_035454825.1 Thermodesulfobacteriota bacterium
ACCCTTCTGAACCGTTGGCTCTTCTTTAACGACCGTTTTCTTTGAACATCCTGAAAAGACCATTCCGATGGAGAGCATTACAACCAACATCACAAAACCTATTCTTCGCATGATGAACCTCCTTTTTCCTACGATTTTTTGTAATCCTTGAGAAGGTGTGAAAAAATAAATTTCTGCATCGTCATTGTTCCGGCCCACAAGGATGGGCGGATTGGAGAAGCTTTAGGACGGAACCTTCGGAGGCCAACTACATGAGCTAAGCCTGCTTAATCACAGTGATTCATTGAAAAGGAAGGTTACCCCCAAGATCCGATAACCCGCATCCTAAAGCTTCGATAAGATGCACATCCTTGCGGGCCGAGGCACAGACTCCCAATTTTTTCATACCCTCTGAGGAGTTAACCCCATCGCCCTCCTGACCTCCCCCTTGAAAGGGGAGGAATCACGCACCCTCATTCCTGGTCAAAAAAGAATGTGGCCTTGACGTGCTCGGCCTCCATGATTTCGGTCAATTTCTGTACCGCATTAAGAATCGAATGAAGCTCATGTTTTTTTAACCTTCTTAATCCGTAGACCATCTTTCCTTGAATGGGATGGGGAGCCTTCTTGGCCAGGCCTATTCCTTTGGATGTCAGATGAATCGTGATCACCCTCCGATCCTCTTCGTTCCTCTGTCTTGAGACCAGATCTTTCTTCTCTAAACGGTCAACGAGCCCCGTAATCGTACTCGGATGTAGATACATCCTTTTGCTCAGTTCACCGAGAGCAAGATCTCCATTCTGGGAGAGGGTCTTGAGGGCCCAGAGTTGAGGACCCGTAACCCCGAACTGATAGGAGACCTTCTGAGAATAATCCTGGAGGGCCTTAATGATTCTTCGCAGAGCCTGCATCGTTTCCGATATGACCACGTCTCTGGAAGCTTGTTTCGGCATCTCTCTCTCGTTCTAAATTTATTACGTATCCAAAATATTTGTAAGCATACTATATAAAATTCTATCGCTTCTGTCAACCCTGGTCCCCAGAGATCCTGTGAATTCAGACAGTGAGACGATAGACCTCAGACATGTAGAAAATAGCTTTCGTCCAACGGTAATGGTAACGATGCCCGTATCGTCATTCGGTTATCCCGCTATAAGGCGGGATTGGTCTTAAGAACTTGACGTAACCTTTTGACACTAAACGAAACGGGCTTCCTTGCCGTAACCTTAACCCAAGACCGGAGCCCATTTTCATAGTCCGAGGGCACCCTCCGGGCATGGGACATGAGACTAAGAAAGGGAAATCGGAAGAGGCAATGGCTAATTTTCCATTCAAAAAAGTCTGATGGCTGATGGCTGAAGTCCAGTGTCTGAATTGCAGCCCAAGGATTCTCCGATCCGAGATCCTCCGGGCCGATGGCCCGTCAAAGGCGGTTGCAGGCTCTGGAGAGGCGTGTTAGGATTCGGCGACCCGTTGCAATTTCGGAGGAAGGGTGGCAGATGACTCCAAAGAAGGCGGTCGGCTTGGTCGGGATCGGTCTGGTCGGGACGGCGCTCGCCGAGAATTTGCTGGCGAGCGACTATGAGGTCATTGGTTTCGCCCGACGTGGTGTGAAGCGGGCGGAAATCGAGCGCCTCGGGGGCAGGGCTGCCACTTCCCTTAGCGAGGTAGCGCAAGCGACTGAACGGGTAATCCTGTCGCTTCCGGACTCTGCCGTCGTCGAGGAGGTCATCTTTGGCCACGGCGGCTTGCTGAAGGCTGGACCGGGCCTACGCATCATCATAGACACCACCACCGGGGAACCGGAGCGGACCGAGACCCTGGCCCACCGGTTACTCCATCGAGGCATTCAGCTCCTCGATGCGCCCATCTCTGGCTCCAGCGAGCAGATCCGGAGGCGCGAGGGCGTGATCCTCATCGGCGGGGAGCAGACTGCCTACGAATCTTGCCTCGATCTTTTCAGGGTTCTATCCGAGAAGCATTACTACCTGGGTAAGCCGGGCGCCGGATCCCGCGCCAAGCTTGCCAGCAACCTGATCCTTGGCCTCAACCGGCTCGTCCTGGCCGAAGGATTGGTGTTCGCCGAACGACTCGGGTTGGATCTGGAGGCGTTCCTGGCTATGCTGAAGACCACGCCCGCATATTCGCGCGCAATGGATGTGAAAGGCCAGAAGATGCTCCTGGAGGATTTCACCCCGCAATCCAGGATCACTCAGCATCACAAGGATCTTCGTATCATGCTGGAGTACGCCGAGCGACAAGGACAAAAGCTTCCACTGGCTCAACTGCATAAGGAAATCTTGGAGCAGTGCATGGCCCACGGTGAAGGTGGCCTGGATACCTCTGCTGTAATCCGAGAACTCCGGCGAATGCAGGAAAAATGAAGGAAATCATCCTGAGATTCACTTTAGGTGAAATTCTGCATGCCTTTACCATTTGTAAACTAATCCATGACGGGTACGACAGTCGCTAATTATGAAAACCGTCGATCTACTCTCCTCCCCCTTCGATGCCTGCCTGCCGGTAGGCAGGGGGGAGGATTAAGGTGGGGGTGGACATTGGGGTTCCCTCCTCACCCTTCCCTCTCCCGCCAAGAGGCTGTGTCGGAAGTCCGTTCATGGTTCGACAGGCTCACCACGAACGGACATGGGCACCTTAAATATCAACTACTTAGCCGTTCGCCCTGAGCGTGTCGAAGGGCGGGCGGCGAATTGCGACACAGTCTCCCAAGGGAGAGGGGTCATTAGGGTTATTTTCTAACTGACCGCCGCCCGGAGCCTTGGAGAGCGGTTTACCCATATCCGTTGATGCAACTACGAGGTTACTTCATCCATCCTTTCTCTTTAAAAAATTTGATGGCCCCTGCATGAAGAGGAATGCCTGTCTTTTCCGGTTTCCATGCGTTTGGCGGATCGAAAGGCTTAATCGAAGCATGGGCCTTCACAAGCTCCTCTTTCCCTTCACACATGGTCTTGGTGATAACATAGGCCAGCTCTTCGGAAACATTTTCGTTGGCAATTAAAACCGTACCCGGGTTGACGGTTTGGACCTCATAATTCTGGCCTTTGAAAGAGTTGGGGGCCATGACGTCATTGTAAAGGCCTCTCTCATTCAGTTTAGCCCTCTCTCTATCGCTTAGAGAAAGGAATCGAACGTCTGCAGTCATGGCAAGCTCTGCAACAGCAGGCTGGCCCGGGGGAACAACATCGATTGTAAAATCTGCCCGTCCGTCCCGAAGGGTGGCTGTAATGGCCTCAGGTGAGGCCATTGTGCTCGATCCTCCCCAGGTTTTGAAATCATCTGGCTTTACGCCATAGGTTGAGAAAATGATCTCAGCCACAGGAGGGGAGAGCGATCCCTTTGTTTTCATGATAAAACGGGCCGGGTATTTGCTGGTCACGATCTTCTCGATCGAATCCATCCCCGTCTTTTTAATAAAATCCTCTCTGAAAATAACAGCGGCAAACACGTTGTTAAGCCCCCCTGCAAGAGCACGGATATTCTTTGCCTGTCTCCCCTGGTATTCATAAACTCCATCGAAAGCCCACCGTGCCGTTGCGACATTCGAGAGCCCTACATCCGCCTTGGCCTGCGAGACCAGGAGAGGATTTCCGATGCCCCCACTCTGGGGAAGGACATCGATCGAGGATCCCTCCGGAAGGACCTTCTTGAGCATCTGAGCCATGGTAGCGGCATAAACATACCAGGCGCTTCCCAAAGGCATCGATGCAAAGGTAAATTTGACTGGCCCTTTAAGCTCAGCGCTCATCGCCTGGGATTCCAGAAAGAAAGGGCATAATAAGAGAGATACCAGGATGACCCTACCCACCATTGCAAGCTTACATTTTTTCATGTTCTCCTCCTTTATTTTATTTTGCTGACTTTCGAGTATTAAAAAATCGCCATCCGATAAGAAGAAAAAAGGAGATGATGCTGGGGATCCATACCCCTGCAATCGTAGGGGCAATCAGCCCAAGGGAAACAAGAAGAAAAACGAATCGTTCGAGGGTACTGAGAGGGCCCATGAAATATCTGGCCATAAAGGCAGCCCAGGCTACGATCCCAAGGACAGTCGTCAAGGATGCAATGAGGATTCCGTCCATAGGCCCCTTGAGAAGCATCCCCGGGTCATAAATAAAGACAAAAGGGATGAGAAAACAGACCAGGCTCAGTCGAAATGCCGCCCACCCTGTTTTTGATACGCTCTCATTTGCGAGTCCAGCAGCAGCATAGGCAGCTAAAGCGACAGGCGGGGTCACCATAGAAAGGATGGAGTAATAGAATACAAAGAGGTGGGCAGCCAGGGGTGTCAGGCCGAAATTAATCAATGGCGGGACGAAGAGAATGGCGCCAATCATATAGGCTGCCACTGTAGGCAACCCCATCCCCAGTACAATACACCCGAGAATGACCATAAAGTAAGTAAGAATGACATTGCCGCCGGTGATATCCATCAGCATACTCGAAAATTTCATGGCCAGGCCAGACTGGACGGTCACGCCGATAATGATGCCGATGCTTGCAATCGGAACAGCCACTCCTGTCGCCTGTTTGACGCCATCCAGACAACCTCCAATGAACCGAGAAGGGGTCAACCGGGTCTCCCTGCGAAAGAGACTCACAATGATGAGAGCAACGATCGTCCACACAATCGCCCAGGTAACGGAGTAATCATTGGCAATGAAGTAAATGAGGAGAACAACGGGTAGAAGCAAATAAAGTCGCGGTAAAACGTTAATCTTGATCTGCGCCTCCTCCTCTGACAGGGTGCCGATGCCAGTTCGCCTGGCCTTAAAATCGATGATCAAAAAGAGGGAAAGATAAAAGGCCACCGCAGGAAGGGCTGCGGCTTTGGCCACATCGAAATAGGGGACCCCAAGGATTTCGGCCATGATAAAAGCTCCCGCCCCCATCACGGGAGGCATCAACTGGCCTCCTGTCGAGGTGATGGCTTCGATTCCTCCTGCCTCTGCAGCCGAATATCCGGATTTCTTCATGAGGGGGATGGTGAAGATCCCATCGACGGCAACATTGGCCACAGCGCTTCCTGAAATCATTCCGAAGAGGCCACTCGAGATGACCGATGCCTTGGCAGCCCCTCCCTTGGTCTTAGAGGTTACCTTCAGCCCCAGATCCGTGAATAATTGGCCGCCCCCCGAGGCCCCGAACAGGGAACCAAAGAGAACGAAATAGAAGAGATAATCGACCGACACACCGGTGGGGATACCGAAGATGCCATTGTCACTCAGGAAAAGAACTTCGGTAAACTGGCTCAGGTCCATTCCCTTAAATTTGAGCCAGCCCGGAAACCATGGGCCGAAAATGGCATAAAGGACAAAAAAGATAAGCACATAGACCAGACCGTTTCCTGTCGTCCTTCTCGTCCCCTCGAGGAGCATCATCGTCAGGAGAATACACCCGATGTAATCTCTTAACAGGACATCATCGATAAAGGTCATCCGGTTGAGGATGCGATTGGAGTCGAGGATAAAATAGATGCCCATAAGGCAGGAGAGAATGACAAAAACCCAGTCCAGGGGTCTCAATGTTTTCCCAAGAACTCCCTTAGAAAAAGGAAATGCCATGAAACAGAAGGCCAGGGCAAAGGCCACGTGCACCGGCTTTTGAATGAGGGGGATTTGAGGATAGAAAATAATGTAGAACTGAAAGATCAACCAACCGAGGGATAGTAAGGTCAACCCCTGGAGCCACCTGCTCGACCCTTTCATCACGTTTTCGCTCCTGACTTACTGACCTTCGGGGCGAGACCCCCTCGCCCTGCCCTTTCTTTGATTATTTGAGTCTCGCTTCCTTTAAGGCGAGGCCGATCGCTTTCTTTTCCTGGTCGCTGATGGGCATGACCGGAGGTCTCATCAGAGAAGAGCTAAAGATGCCCCTCTGACGCAAGGCCTCTTTGAGCCTCGCATGGGCCTCTCCCGAGGGCTGTCCCACTTGATAAACGGCCTGGGTTACAGGAAGGATCCTGGACTGGAGCTTTCTCGTCTTCACAAAATCATTGGCCTGCACCGCCTTCCAGACCTCGGTGATCAGTTCAGGGATAAGTCCGGCAAAGCCAACGAGGGCGCCATCGACTCCGATATAAAGAGTCAAGACAAGGTACTCATCCATGCAACTCAGGAGGGAAAGCTTGGGAGCCTTCTTCCTCAGGATGCCCACATCTCTCTCATAGACGCCCATATGTCGAATACCGCACTTCAGGGCTCTCACATTAGGAATCTTTGCCATCTCAAGGACCATCTCCACAGGGTAGAAGGCTTTGCAGTCATAGGGATACTGATGGATGATGATTCCCATATCGATGGCCTTGCCTATATCCTGGAAATACTTGACAGGCGATTCCCGTTTCATCCCGAATCGAAGCCAGACATGAGGCGGCATTAAGAGAATCCCGTCAGCGCCTGCCTCCTGCATCTCCCTGGCGCGGTCGATGGCATCCAGCGTTCCTTCGTCACCCGCGATCCCGGAGATGATCAAGACCTTGTCGCCTACTTCCTCTGCAATAATCTCGGTCACCCTTCTTTTTTCTTCCCTGTTCAGGGAGGTGATCTCTCCGGTATGGCCATTACAAACAATGCCGGAAATGCCATCGATTTTTGCGAGCCACCGGACATACTCTCTCAGCTCTCTTTCATTTAAGGTATAGTCTTTGTTGAGGGGGATCGGAATGGCTGGAAAGATGTCTCTCCAGGAGGTTTTGGGATCTTTGTTCTTCATGGGTTTCTCCTTTCTTCTTCCTCATTTCATTTCCTGATTTTTGTCAGATATTAATTTTTTTATTCTGGATAGTCAACCCTTCGACTCTTGCTCTGGGTTGACCCTGGGCTGCGCTTTAGCAGGCTGCTGAAAAACACCCATCTGCGGCGTTACCCTCATTCTTCGTCACTGCGGCGTACATCCAAGTACGCCTCATTCCTCAGGATGTCGGGTGCCTTGCATCTGGGCATTTTTGACCACCCTGAGAAAATTTACTTCTTCGGGAAGCTGTTAGACACCAACCATTAACCTTCCAAAACCGTCTCCTGCTGTCTCTCGATTATAGACAATCTTCTTAAAATAAGCTATCTTAGAAGAAAAAAGAGTCAATCAAATTTCCCTCTTTAAAAGGAGTTCTCATGCATTTTCCAAAATATCGCCTTAGGCGTTTGCGAAAGGATGACCTCTTTCGAAGGGTTTTTCGAGAGACGCAGCTCCAGCCTGACGATTTTATCCTACCCCTCTTTGTCCGTCCCGGGAAAGGAATCAAACAACCCATTTCTTCGATGCCCGGCCATTTCCAACTCTCGATTGATCTCCTGATTAAAGAGGTCAAAGAGGCTAAGTCCCTTGGAATTTCAGGGGTCATTCTTTTCGGCATCCCGGAGAAGAAGGACGAAATGGGTTTGGAAGGTTATGCAGAGGATGGGATTATCCAGAAAGCGCTGAGGGCCATCAAGGAGAAAGTGGACGGTGTGATCGTCATTACCGACGTCTGTCTATGTGAATATACCAGCCACGGCCATTGCGGTGTTATTCGAGACGGAAAGGTGATCAATGATGAAACCCTTGAGCTTCTTGCCTTGCAGGCTCTTTCCCATGCCAAGGCTGGAGCCGATATCGTTGCCCCCTCGGACATGATGGATGGAAGGGTGGGAGCCATCCGGAAGATCCTGGACGAAAATCGCTTCGAAGACGTTCCGATCATGGCCTATGCCGCAAAATTTGCATCCAGTTTTTATGGGCCCTTCCGGGAGGCTGCAGAATCGAAGCCCCAGTTCGGCGACCGGAAGTCCTACCAGATGGATCCTGCCAATGGGGATGAGGCTTTGAGAGAGGTGGAACTCGATATCGAGGAAGGAGCAGATATTGTCATGGTCAAACCTGCCCTTCCTTATCTCGATATCATCTACCGGGTCAAACAGACTTTCAACCGGCCTGTGGCGGCCTACAATGTAAGCGGTGAGTTCTCCATGGTCAAGGCTGCATCACTGCGGGGATGGATGGATGGAGAACTGGCCATGATGGAATCTCTTACGGCCATCAAACGGGCAGGCGCAGACGTCATCCTCACTTACTTTGCAAAAGAAGCCGCCAAAAAACTGGAAAGTGGAAAGTAGAAAGTGGTGGATGGGAAAAGATAGGTATTTTAACCAATTAAAAGAAAAGATCTCCGAGTTACGGATGATTGCCTGGGAGCTGACCCGGAGTTGCAATCTCGCCTGCGTTCACTGCCGCGCCTCGGCTGAACGGGGTCCTTACCCGGGAGAGCTTTCAACGGCAGAGGTTCTGAAGGTCATGGATGAGATTGCCCTCGTCGGGAAGCCGGTTATCATTCTGACAGGCGGGGAACCTCTCCTTCGGCCCGATATCTTCGATCTCGCAAGACATGGAACGGAGAAGGGGTTCCGCATGGTGATGGCCACCAACGGCACCCTCTTCACCGAGGAAACGGTCCAGAAGATGAAGGCCTCAGGGATTCAACGGATCAGTGTCAGCCTCGATGGTCCGGATCCAGAAAGTCACGATGCCTTTCGGAAGGTGAAAGGATCTTTTGAGGGTTCTCTTCAGGGCATTGAGATGGCAAGGAAGGGCGGCCTCGATTTCCAGATCAATACCACCATCACCCAGATGAACCTCCACCTCATCCCGGATATTCTACGTCTTGCGGTCGAGCTCGGTGCAGTGGCCCTGCACATCTTTCTCCTCGTTCCAACGGGGAGGGGCAAGGAGTTGCAGAATCAGGAAATTTCTCCAGAGAATTACGAGGAGACCCTACATTGGTTCTACGACCAGAGGGACAAGGTCCCCCTCCAACTCAAGGCAACCTGCGCTCCTCATTACTATCGCATCCTCCGGCAGCGGGCGAAAAAAGAGAGAAAGAAGATCACACCCCAGGAATATGGGCTCGATGCCATGACCCGGGGTTGCCTGGGAGGCATCTCCTTCTGCTTCATCTCCCATATGGGCCAGATTCAACCCTGCGGCTACCTCGAGCTCAACTGCGGAAATGTGAGGGAAACCCCTTTCCAGAAGATCTGGATGAATTCGGAGGTCTTTCAGCGTCTCAGGAACACAGACAGTTACACGGGAAAATGTGGAAGGTGTGAATTCCGGAAGGTCTGCGGAGGATGCCGCGCAAGGGCCCATGAAATCTCCGGAGACTACATGGCAGAGGAACCTTACTGTGTCTATGAGCCGGTTTAAGAGCTTATCCCCAAGTAACTTCCCCTTTTTCGTAACTTACCCTTCCAACCGTTACGGAGAACAACGATGGAGGCTTCTGCTCTTCCTGAAGAGACCAGAGGAAAGGTCCTGATCATTGACGATGAGCCGGAAACCTTAGAGATGATCCGCCAGCTTCTCGAATATGAGGGGTTTAAAGTCATCACTGC
>DATIGG010000368.1:0-18568 GCA_035454825.1 Thermodesulfobacteriota bacterium
GACCCGGAACCAGAATCGTTATTTCCTTTATGCGCCGTCTGTTCTTCGCCTGACGATCTTCATTTGGTGGAGATAAAAGGCAATCATCACTACGCAAGTCTTTTATGTGCCGATTGTCGAACCAATCAACGTGAATTCATCGATACCAGTATCCCTCTCTCTCTTATGACGCGGACAATCTTAAAACGATTATTGGAAATGAAACGTATCGAGAAGAGGGATTCCTCAGTTTTAAATTTTCAGTCCTTGTTGGACGCAGAATTTAAGAATAAGTGGGATGCCTTGAAGAAGAAAAAGACAACAAGACAGGAGAAATTGTTCGAAACAGATTAAGCTTAGAATCTGGATTGAGAGAAATTGCTCCCCGTGTCCTATTACCCCCTTTGTGGGTTTCTCCCCTAACTCAATTGGGGTATGAAAGCAACCTGCCTTATTTTTTTAGACCAAGTTGACAATCTCAGAATCACTGAGTTAATTTTGACGGAAATACCCCTGTAAGAAAAATGAGGAGAGCGAATGAAGATTGAATTTATTCAGGCAAGGGACTTACCAGATGCCTGGTTCCAGTGTGTCTACAACATCTTTGATACGGGATACGAGTATACGATCGACCGCGGAAGTTTCAAAGGGCACAAAAGACTTGAATACGATTATATTGTCGTTCACATTGCCCATCCTGGGACAAGACCCCTCATTCCGGATATCCCTCCAGGGGTAAATGTCCCTCCGCCTACCTCCATGGAATATGTGGAACAATACCTCGAAAAATTGATTACCTCGATCAAGGGGAAACACGAGTCTTACACTTACGGAGAGGATTTAGAAAAACAGATCGAAGAAGTGATGCGGATGTATAAAGAAGAAGGGTTCAATACGAATCAAGCGTACATGGCTGTGGGAAATGCAAACTCGATTCTTCTTGAGGACCCGCAATGTCTTCGCGGCATCGACACGCGGGTTCGGTATGGGAAACTCCATTTCATGCTCTATTTCCGTTCCTGGGATCTCTGGGCAGGGTTTCCTTCGAACCTCGCGGGGCTACAACTCTTGAAAGAGTACATGGCAAAGGAGATAGGAGTAGAGGATGGGGAGATCATTGCCTCAAGTAAAGGGATGCATCTCTACGACTACTGCTGGGATCTGGCAACGGCCAGAACAGGAAGAAAGAAGTAGAAGGCGAAGTCACTTATTCCTCTCCCCCTTTTTCAACGAAAGCATAGGCGCTGTGGTTATGGATCGATTCAAAGTTTTCAGATTCGACCGTAAACCAGATGATGTTTGGATCCTTTTTTAACCGCTTGGCGATCTCCCGCACCACATCCTCGACAAACATCGGATTTTTGTAAGCCTTCTCGGTCACAAACTTTTCATCCGGCCGCTTCAGGATGGAATAGAGATCACAGGAGGCGCACTCCTCGATCAACTGAATTATGTCTTCGATCCATATGAACTTCTTGAATCGAAGGTTGACGGTGACGACGGACCTTTGGTTGTGGGCTCCGTATTGACTGATCTCTTTCGAGCAGGGGCAGACCGTGGTGATCGGAACAATGATCCCCACGTAGAAGTCGTCTTTTTCATTACTTGATCCGCAGAACTGACAGATATACTCCATTAGACTCTTGGCCCGAGTCACAGGCGCTTCCTTTTCGATGAAATAGGAAAATTCAACCTCCAGATGAGCGGATTTGGCCCTCAGCTTCCGCTTCATTTCCGACAAAATATTTGAAAAATTCTTGATGGAGATGTCGCCCTTGAATTTATTGAGGATCTCGATGAAGCGGCTCATGTGGGTGCCTTTGAAGTGGTGGGGGAGGTCGACATACATATTGATACTGGCGACCGTATGCTGAACACCTTTGGCCTTATCGAGAACGGTGATGGGGTACCGGATGTTTTTCACGCCGACTTTGTTGATCTCAATTCTTCGATGGTCCCTTTGACTCTGAATATCGTTCATATCATTTTCCAAAATAAGTGGCGCTGGCTGTATCCGACTCCCAGGCCGTCACCCTTTTGAGTTTAACAGGGTAACGGTTTAACTCCGTTTTTAGTTGATCGAAGATATATTTTGCAATAATCTCGGAGGAGGGTTCCCTTTCATCGAAATAGGGAAGATCGTTGAGATACGTGTGATCCAGAGATTTCATGATCTTTTCCACCTTCTGCTTGAGAACCCCGAAATCCAAAACGATCCCTTCCCGATTCAGACGATTTGAAACCACAGAGACCTCGATTTTCCAGTTATGACCATGAAGCGCTTCACAACGGCCGCGAAGATAACGTAACCGGTGGGCACCTGAGAAATGGGAATGAACAGTAATTTCAAACATAGTCAATTTCCTTGACTCCCAGTGTTTGATATTTTCGGGAGCAGGATCGTCATTCCAGGCAAGTGAAACGCGACCCGGAATCCAGAAGCCACTGGATTCCTGCTTTCGCAGGAATGACGGCGCCAAAAAGACTTACCATAGATGGTTTAATCGACGAGAATGATTCGTACGTCCATCACATTCGTACGCGTCGGCCCTGTCATCAGGAGATCCCCTAATCTCTGGAAGAAGGGGTAAGCATTGTTCGTCTCAAGATGAGCCTTCGGAGCCAATCCCATTGCGTGAGCCCTTGGGATTGTTGTTGAATCGGCGATGGCTCCTGCAGCATCTGTAGGGCCATCCGTCCCATCCGTTCCACCACTGAGAAGAACAATCTTTTCCATCCCATGGATCTCTATTGCAGTAGCCAGGGCGAACTCCTGATTCCTCCCACCCAGACCGTCTCCCCTGATGGTTACCGTTGTCTCCCCCCCGGAGATAAGGCAGGCTGGCCTTGGGATGGGATTCCCTGTATGAGCGATCTCCCTTGCAATGGCGACGTGAAATCGGGCTGCCTCTCTCGTTTCACCCACAATCGAGGAGGAGAGGATCAGGGTATTGAACCCAAGTGAATTTGACTCCCTGGCTGCAGCCTGAAGGGCCAAAAGGTTCGACCCGATCAGAAAATTATAAACCTTCTCAAATGCCCCATCACCAGGCTTAGGGGTTTCTTCAATCTTTCCTTCCTTTCCCAACCGGAGATGATTCAGAATGGAAGGGGCAATTTCATTCAGGAGACCATATTTCTTCAGGATTTCCCAGGCTTCTTCGAAGGTTGATGCGTCCGGCACCGTGGGACCGGAACCAATTGCGTCGAGAGGGTCACCGACCACATCCGAAAGAATGAATCCAAGGACCGTGGAGGGATAGGCCAGTTGGGCAAGTCTTCCTCCTTTGATCTGTGAAATATGTTTCCGGAGGGTATTGATCTCTTTAATATCTGCCCCGCAATCGAGGAGGAACTGAGTGACTTCCTGCTTCTCTTCGAGCAAAATACCTTTGGCAGGCATGGGGAGAAGCGCGGAGGCCCCTCCTGAGAGGAGAAAGATAACAAGGTCCTGAGGACCTGAATCTTTGAGGAGCTGGATGATTTTATGGGATCCATCGAAGCCATTCTGGTCTGGGATGGGATGGCCGGCCTCTATCACTTCTGTCCGGTTCAGTGGCAAGGAATGGCCGTATTTGGTGGTAATGATTCCCTCTGTAATACGATCTCCAAAGACCTCTTCGATCGCCTGCGCCATGGAAGCCGAGGCCTTTCCCGCTCCGATCAGACGGATGTTCTTGAAACTCCTTAAGTCGAACTCTTTCACAGGATATTCGGACAGGATTAACTGAAGATGATCCCTATCAATTGTGAGAATCTCTTTTAGCTTCTGATAAGGATCAACCGAAGCAATGGCTTTCAGAAAGAGGTTTTTTGCAATGATTTTCAGTTCCTCGATGGAGAATTTTCCCATCCGTTCACCTCAGAAAATAGCAAACAAACAATAGTATAATTCAAAACCTTATTAGTCAAATCCGTTTACACCTCCTGTCCTTATTTGTTATATTAATGTTGGAATATTCATCCTGCGGGATACCTCATGGATCTTAACTTGAAACTTCCTCTTCGTTACATTTTGACCGTCACAGAGCTAACCCAGGAGATCAAGGACCTTCTGGAGGAGAGATTTTTAGAGGTCTGGGTGGAGGGCGAGATCTCAAACCTTCGAATTCCGCCTTCCGGCCATCTCTATTTTACTCTCAAAGACGATTTCAGCCAGATTCGGGCCGTCTTTTTTCGGATGCAGGCGCGCTCCCTCCGTTTTCTCCCCGAAGAGGGTCTTCACGTGATTTGCCGGGGAAGAGTGAGTCTCTACGAAAAGCGGGGAGACTATCAACTCATCCTGGAATCGATGGAGCCAAAAGGAATCGGGCCCCTGCAACTCGCCTTTCTCCAGTTAAAGGAGAGACTGGAGAAGGAGGGACTCTTTGATCCGGATCACAAGAAATCTTTGCCAATGATCCCTCAACGGATTGGAATCATTACCTCTCCAACAGGTTCGGTGATCCGAGACATGCTCCAAATTCTTCAGAGACGATTCGAAAATATCCACATCCTTCTCTTTCCAGTCCGAGTGCAAGGAGAGGGGGCTTGGCAAGAGATCGCCGAGGGAATCGACTATTTCAATCTTCAGAGGAATGCGGATGTCTTGATTATCGGAAGAGGGGGAGGATCGTTCGAGGACCTCTGGCCGTTCAATGAAGAAGGGCTGGCGAGGGCAATCTATCGTTCCAAAATACCCATTATCTCCGCCGTGGGGCATGAAACGGATTACACGATCTCAGACTTTGTTGCCGATCTAAGGGCTCCAACCCCCTCTGCAGCAGCAGAACTGGCGGTTAAGGATAAACGGGAGATAAAGAATACCCTTTATCATCTGAGTTACCGTTTGGAAAGTCAGATGGTCCAGATCCTCCAGGAGTATCGTACCCATTTGAGCCACCTTGAAAAGATGTTGGGAAGTCCGAGAAAGACTGTGGAGTCCTTTTTTCTCAGGACCGATGAGCTTGTCAATCGGCTGGAGAGAAGCCTCTCATGGGCCCTCCAAAGATATCGGGACAGGAGCTTCCATCTGAACAGGGGTCTCTACATTCAGAGCCCGAAACAGAGAATCGTTCATTACCGGGTATTGGCTGAAGAGGCCCAAAGGCGCCTCGAACAAAGTCTCAAGCATTTAATTGAAATTCAGCAGGAGAGGGTCAAGGGGGTTTTAGGAAAATTGGATTCTCTGAGTCCTCTTTCAATTCTCCAGAGAGGGTACAGTATCACGAGAAAAGTCCCTACACTGGAGATCCTGAGGGACGCAATTCAGGTCAGCCCCGGAATCGACGTGGAGGTTCGACTCCATCGTGGGGTTTTACTGTGCGAAGTGAAGAGGACGACCCTCATCCTTCCCTTAGCGGGGACGCCACGCAAGGAGGAGAGTAAATAGTCCTTAATGGTCGGACCTGATTTGAATTGATTTGCAGCCGCAGGCGGGGAGGTCTTGACGATAAAGGATTTTTCCATGTAATATTAATAATTTGAAAGAGCCATTTGGCGTTAGATCTTTTGGGCTGGCCCGGGGGCAAGAATGGCAAAAGAGAAATTTGAAGAGGCCCTGAGTAAATTGGAGGAGATTGTCTCAAAATTGGAAAAGGGAGACATACCTTTAGAGGAATCTTTGAAGCTTTTTGAAGAAGGGGTTCGGCTTTCAAGATTTTGCAACCAGAAACTGGATGAAGCTGAAAAAAGGGTGGAGATCCTTCTGAAAGAGAGAGAGGGGATATTTAAACCTCAGCCCTTTGATCCTTCGACAAGCTCAGGACAGGCTCCTTCGACAGGCTCAGGACAGGTTGACGATTCAAGACAGGAAAGTTCGTTGAACTCAGGACGAAGCCCTTCGAAAGACACAGAGAGTGTCCTCTCCGATGAGGATAAATAAGGAGTCTCTAAACGACGCCAGTGGATATTCGAAAATATCTTGAAGAAAAGAAAGAGATTGTCGAATTGGCTCTTGGGGCCCTGGGTCCCTTTGGAAAGAATGCAGAACCTCTCAGAGAAATCGGACGCTTCATCATTGCGAGAAACTATTGATACGGACGTAATCAAGATTATGAAAAAAGATAGGTCAAGGCTTTTAGATCAGATCCATTTTTCTTTGGATGTTAAGAAGCTGGACCATGAGGAGCTCATAGGGCTTTGCAAAGAGATACGGGAAGAGATTCTTTCTACTGTTTCCAAAAATGGGGGGCATCTTGCTTCCAACCTCGGAGTGGTCGAACTGACCCTTGCTCTCCATTATGTTTTCGATCTGCCTATGGACAAACTGGTCTGGGATGTAGGGCATCAAAGCTATACCCATAAGCTTTTGACCGGTCGGAGAGACCGGTTTCACACCCTGAGACAGCATGGAGGGATCAGTGGGTTCCCAAAAAGGGATGAGAGCCCATATGATACCTTCGATTCAGGGCACAGCGGGACATCGATCTCCTCTGCCCTTGGGATGGCAGAGGCCCTTCGGCAGAAAGGGGAAGGGGGAAAAGTCATTGCCGTCATCGGAGATGGTTCGATGACCACCGGCCTTGCCTTCGAAGGGCTTAATCAAACCGGGCATATCAATCGGGATCTCATTGTGGTGCTTAACGACAATGAAATGTCGATCTCCCGGAATGTGGGAGCCCTTTCCTCCTATCTCAATCGGATCATGACAGGGGAGTTCATCAACCGGTTCCGGGACGAGATGATGGCGTTCCTCAAAACGATTCCAAGGATTGGAAAGTCGGTCTCCCGTTTTGCCAAGCAGGCGGAAGAATCCTTGAAAGGGCTTTTGATCCCTGGCCTCCTCTTTGAGGAGCTTGGCTTGAAGTATATTGGACCGATCGATGGCCATCGCCTCGATTATCTGATTGAGACGTTCCAAAATATCCGAAAGTTAAGAGGGCCGATATTGGTTCATGTGGTCACTCAGAAAGGGAAGGGCTATCCGCCAGCAGAAAAAAATTCTGCCCGATTCCACAGCATTCCTCCGTTTGACATCGAAACCGGGGAACCCAGGGGAGGATCTTCAACGGAGATTCCGACTTACACCGGGGTCTTTGGGAAAACCCTCTGTCAACTTGCAAGAGAGAATCAACGCATCGTCGCCATCACTGCGGCGATGCAGAGCGGAACCGGGCTCGAACTCTTTTCAAAAGAGTTTCCTCAGCGATTCTATGATATTGGGATCGCAGAACAGCATGCTGTCACCTTTGCAGCCGGGCTTGCCCTGGAGGGGATGAAACCGGTTGTGGCCATCTACTCCACTTTTCTTCAGAGGGCCTATGACGAGGTTCTTCAGGATATCTGCCTTCAGAACCTTCCTGTCGTCCTTGCCCTGGACCGGGGAGGAATCGTTGGAGAGGATGGCCCCACTCACCACGGCCTTTTCGACTTCTCTTATCTCCGGCATATTCCGAATCTCATCGTCATGGCGCCCAAAGATGAAAATGAATTTCAGCACATGATTCGGACCGCCATTGAATGCCCGGGCCCGATCGCGTTCCGGTATCCAAGGGGTAAGGGGACCGGTGTGCGGATGGATGATTCGACCCAACCCATCGAAATTGGAAAGGGAGAGGTGCTGAGGGAAGGGAAGGATGTACTGATCTTAGCCATCGGGTCAACCGTATACCCTTGTCTCCATGCAGCAGAGAGATTAGAAAAAGCCGGGATCCATGCCACCGTGATCAACAGCCGATTCTTAAAGCCGTTAGATGCCGGGCTCCTCTGCCGGTGGGCGAAGGCGATCGGCCGAGTTCTCACAGTTGAAGAGAATATCCTCCAGGGAGGGTTCGGCAGTGCAGTGCTCGAACTCTTTCAGGAGAGAGGTCTCTTTGCGATCAGGGTGACGCGTCTCGGAATTCCCGACCTCTTCGTTGAGAATGGACCCCAATCCGTCCTGAGGACGAAATACGGGATCGACGAGGATGGAATTGTGCAGGAAGTGATGCAGATGTTAGGGCCCCGGTTAAAGAGTTACGCAGCCATTCAAAGGTAGTGAAAAAGGAACGTCTCGACAACCTTCTGGTGGAAAGGGGATTGGTTCCGAGCCGGGAGAGGGCAAAGGCCCTGATCACTGCCGGCAAGGTACTGGTCAATGGCCAGAAGATCGATAAACCCGGAGCAGATGTCAACGCAGATACCCAGGTGCAACTGATCAGCGGGTTGCCTTATGTGAGTCGGGGGGGCCTCAAACTGGAAGGAGCCCTGAAGGCCTTCGGGATAGATCCGAAGGGAATCGTGGTCATGGACGTGGGAGCTTCGACAGGAGGGTTTACAGATTGTGCCCTTCAGCGAGGAGCGAAAAAAGTTTATGCCGTGGATGTCGGTTATGGACAGTTGGCCTGGGAGCTGCGAAAAGACCCGAGAGTGGTCAATCTCGAGCGAACAAATATTCGCTATCTTCGAAGGGGGGCGATTGAGGAGAAAGACGGAGTCGACTTGATTCTCATCGACACCTCTTTCATCTCCATCGAAAAGTTTCTCCTCCAGCTTCTCGGATTCTTGAAAAGCAGGGGAAGTCTTGTTGCCCTGATCAAGCCCCAATTTGAAGTTGGCAAAGGGGAGGTGGGCAAGGGAGGCGTGGTAAAGGATCCTGCTCTCCATCAAAGGGTCATCGAGCGCATCTCAACGTTCAGTCTGGGGCTGGGATTGAGTATTCGGGGTGTGGTCGAGTCCCCCCTTCGCGGTCCCAAGGGAAATAAGGAGTTTTTTATCCATCTACAAAAAATGGGCATAGAGCGCAGCGCATGGCGTTAAATTAGAAGACTTAATCTGAGATTTAAGCACACCATGCTCCACGCTCGCGCCATGCATGGCTCTGGATAAGAGGATGGGTAAGCCAAGAGAAGCTGCATCCGCAAGGCTCTTCATGAGCCTGATCGTGTCAAGTGAAGACATTCTTCCGGAGGGGCAGAAGGCCCTTGAAGCCATGTTCGGAGAGATCGATCTGGTCAGCCAAAGGTTCCCGTTTGATTTCACCGACTATTATGCGAAGGAGATGGGGTCCCGTCTTTTTCGCCACTTTGTCACGTTTAAGGATATGATTCCGATCCCCAGGCTCCCTGAAATCAAGCTGACCACCAACCGTCTGGAGGAGCAACTGGCTACGCAAGAGGGAAATCGGCGGATCAATATCGATCCCGGGTACCTCTGTCTCCATCATGTTGTGCTTGCAACGACGAAGGGGTATTCCCACCGGCCCTACCTTCGGGACGGCATTTATGCCGATCTCACCCTGATCTATCGCAACAAGTCCTTCCAATCTTTGGAATGGACTTATCCGGACTACCGGCAGGCTCCGGTGATCGATTTCTTCAATCAACTCCGGAAAAAATACCTTGATGGACTGAACCCAGGAGTGACCGATCAATGTTAAAATCAATGACTGGTTTTGGAAGGGGGGAGGGGGAGACGACCCTTGGAAAGATGGGGATTGAGATCCGCTCCATCAACCACCGCTACAGCGATATCAACTTAAAATTGCCGAGACGTTTCAATCCCCTTGAGGGTCGGATCAAAGAGTTGATTCGATCCGGAGTATCAAGAGGAAGAATCGACGTCTCCATCAAACTCGACACAATGGGGGAGGGAAAGATTCAGTTCGAGGTGGACCTCTCCCTTGCCGAACAGTATTACAGAGCTCTCCAACTCCTGAAAGAAAGATTCCAGCTTCGTGGAGAGATCACCCTGGAACACCTGGCCGGAGCCAAAGATCTGATCACAGCGAAGGAAGAGGTGGAAGACGTTGAATCTTTCTGGCAGGAGTTGGTTCCCATCCTGAAGCAGTCGATCAAAGATATGGACCAGATGAAACGGGCCGAAGGGATTTCTCTTGGAAAGGATCTCGGACAGCGCTTAAATCGAATTTCTCAATTGTTAGAAGAGGTACGGATGAGATTCCCTTTAACTCTGAAGGCCTACCAGGAACGGTTCAAGGAGAAACTGCGGACACTGCTCGAAGGGACTGATTTGGATCCGTCCCGCTTCCAGCAAGAAGTCGCCCTCTGGGCAGAACGGACCGATATCACCGAAGAGCTGATTCGAGCAGAAAGCCACCTGGTCCAATTTCAAGCCATGCTTGAGAGTGATGACCCGGTGGGCCGGAAGATGGATTTTCTCCTTCAGGAAATTCATCGAGAAGTCAATACCATCAGTTCCAAAGTGAACGATGCAGAGATTTCTCAAAGGGTCGTGGAGATTAAGAGTGAGCTCGAGAAGATTCGTGAGCAGGTCCAAAATATTGAATGAGGAGAGAAGCGCTGGGGTCTGAGGTTCAATTGAAGAAAGAGGGGAGCGGGATCATCTTCATTGTTTCAGCCCCTTCCGGAGCCGGGAAGACCACCCTGATCCGGAAGGTGATGGAGGAGGTCTCAGGCCTTCAATTTTCTGTCTCGTATACCACGCGGCCACCGAGAGCCGGGGAAGAAGAA
Source organism: Thermodesulfobacteriota bacterium (assembly GCA_035454825.1). Taxonomy (GTDB): domain Bacteria; phylum Desulfobacterota; class BSN033; order BSN033; family UBA1163; genus DATIGG01. The sequence continues at coordinate 10,371 of DATIGG010000368.1, forward strand.
GGAAAAGACTACTATTTCGTCACTCCCTCCTTCTTTCAGAAAATGGTGGAGCAGGGTAATTTTTTAGAGTGGGCGGAAGTTCTTGGAAACTATTACGGCACGGTGATGCCTGACCTAAAGCGACTTGATTCCGAGAGAGTGGATCTGATCTTGGACATCGATACTCAGGGAGCCCGGAAGGTCCGGCAACAGATGGACCATGCCATTTCCGTTTTCGTCCTACCCCCTTCCCCTGAGGCCCTTCCGGAACGTCTGGTGAGGAGAGGGCTCGATGCACCTGAAATCATTCAACGCCGCCTCGCCAACGCGAAGAAAGAGATCGAAGAGGCTCAAGGGTACCATTATGTGATTTTAAACGAAGGGATCGAGGAGGCAGTTGAAGTCCTGAAAGCCATTATCATTGCGGAGCGATGTAAGAAAGAGAAACGTTCCATCTTCGAGAAAAAAATGAAGGAATGGGAGGCCTATCATGGCAAGAATTACCGTTGAAGACTGTTTGAAGAGTGTGGAAAGCCGGTTCGAACTGGTTATCCTCGCAGCCCGAAGGTCAAAAATGGTTATGAAAGGGGCCAAGCCCCTGGTCGAGAGGGATAATCGCCCCATCGTCACCGCTCTTCGAGAGATTGCGGCCGGGAAGGTGAAGTTCGTGAAACGCCGGGAGAAAGGAAAGACAAACGTCCCTTCCGAAGAAATTTAGATAAGCATATTTCCGTATATTTCATTATTTCAACGTTCCGCTCGACTATTCCGACATTCAAATGATCCATTTTCAATCTGACCGAGAGGCAGACAAGGGGCCGCCCGTGCCCCTGAATGGCTTGTTTTGTCTTGGGGCTCATGTTATCATTTTTCCAAGTGCGGGCATTTGAGAAGGTCAGGAGTACGGGAACGAAAGGACAGGAAACGTGGAGAAGAATGGTTACCAGGAACGGGTGAAGGGGATTTATCAGTTGATCAGTGACCATCTCTATTTCAATCGCCCGGATCTCGAAATCAAAGGAGAGAAATATAATTCAGCGATTCTCTTCAGTCTCCTCACGGCTTTAAAACTGGGAAAGGAGTTGATTATCGGAGAACCTGGTCTGGGGAAGACGACCTCAGCGGAGTTTATCTGTTCATTGATCTACCAGTTTCCGTTGGGTGTGATCTGGGCCAGTGAGGTTTCCGGACATCCGGAGCAGACAGAGGAAAAGATCATTGGCCGACCTGATCTCGGGAAACTGAATCAGGGAGAAGAGGATGTGGTCTGGACCCATTTTACCCAAATCCCGGCCAAGATTGTCGATGAGATCAATCGCCTTCCCGAAACCAAACAGAGCATGATCCTGGACGGTGTTGACCGGGGAAACTGGGAATACCTCAATGAGATGATTATAAACGAGGAATATTGTCTTTTCGCAACCGCCAACTATCAGGATGGAGGCACCAATACGATCATCGCCCCCCTCGTGGACCGGTTCGATGTCATGATTGAATCAAAATACCCGGGGGCCAACCTCTCGTTTCAGGTGGGAAAGACAAATCGCAGAGATCATATCCTGCGACATCCCCGGTACGAGAAGGAATTTTATCGCCTCTTCAAATCGAAAATCGCCTACGAGAAAAAGATTGCCAAGATGGAAGAGATCTGTAATGCCTTCGGTGAATCCGTTCAAGAAACGCTTGGCGTGAGGCCCCTCCAGAAGCAGGAGCGAGAACAGATTCGGGCTGAGATGGAGGACCTGGCCTTTGATCTGGACGCCAGTGCCTTTACCCGGATGCTCCTTGCCGAATTCTCTTTCTGCGAGCGTTACGGGCAGAAACGTTCCGTAGAGACCTGCGAGGATGGATGCCATTATACAGGCTATCTCTGCCATGAGATCAAGAATTGCGCCTCCAACCGGTTGCCCACATCGATCAAACAGTACGCCCAGGGCCTGGCATGGCTTTTGCGGGATTCTGAAATCGATATCGAACACGTCAAATGCGTGATGCCCTATACGTTAGCCCATCGGGTTCAGTGGAAAGATCAGGTCCTCTCTCAGAAGGAACGATCAAAGCGAGATGACCCCTTTCCCATCCACCTCGTGAGAGAGGCGGTCAAAGTCATCTTGCAAAGATACCGGGAGCAGAGTGATCATCTGAAAGATGCGTTAGCCATAGGTTCGAGAATCTTTCAGGGAGAATCACTGGAACCCTTGGAGGGAGACCATCCTCTCTATCAAGAGATCAAGAAGGATCTTGAGCGGCGGAAACTTTGAACCGAGTCCATATCTCCGTGAACCCTTCAACCGTTTCACGGTTGATGCGAACCCCATCATAGAATGAAACTGGTACCATCCCAAGAGAAAGAGAGGCCAGGGATTTCGAGAAAAGAGGGTCGGCCGACTCGAAACCCCTTCGAAGAATTTGGGGCTTTCTCCGTCTCCCAGAAAGAACTCCCCCTCGACATGATTGTCCAATCCACCGAAGTGGTGATGGATCAGATTCGCCGGGGATATGAAAAACTCCTGGAAGAGGAAGCCAAGGAACTGGTCTGGATGGTTCAGTACAATACGATCATCAAAGCCTACGAAGTTGCAGAGCGATATGTCAAAGAAATCGATTATACGGCAGAAGACATTGAAGATTTCTGTTTCGCGTTAGAGAACACCCAGAAGATTCCCTATCTGATCCCCGGGCCTGCAGGGCTTTATGTCTCTGCTCTCTGCAATTATGTGCCAGAGGAAGAGATCTTGCTGAAACTTTCGGAATTGAAGACAGAGATCAATCTCTTGGGGTTTCGACTGTCGAAGGGGAAGCGCCTGGTGATTGAAGGAGACACCGGTGATTTCACAGGAATCGGTATCGAGGGAGGAGATCTGGTCGTTGAGGGGAATGCGAAGAATTGGACCGGCGCGGGGATGCGAAGCGGCAAGATCCTGGTGCGAAAGAATATTGGCCTGCACACCGGGGAATGGATGATGGGTGGAGAGATCTACGTGGGAGGCCGTGTCAGGGGCCTTGGAAATATCGTTGAGGGCAAGGTCTATGAAAGGGATAAACTGGTCTATCCTGGGAAGGCCCGCTATCCCAATCTCTATTATTGAGCGATCATGATCAAAGCGGATTGAACCGTCTGGAGAGATGAAAACGGAAAAGGAAGATCAAAAAGCCCTGGTCGAAAAGATCTGGCCGCAGGTGAAGAGGAAGCATCTCTTCCCTGAGATTCCGATCCCCAAGATTGGGGCAGAGGCTGATTTTCCAGAGGTCGAGGCAGGGGAAAGTGAAGGTGTTGGCCTTGAGATGAAGGAAAAGCAGATGATCCTCAATTCTGCTTTCCTCTCCCGGCTCAAAGATCGAATCCCAGAGGAACAAGCGATTGAAGCCCTTCTGGATCACGGAGTGAGTCATTATACCTTCTGTCCCTGGGATTTTCACACTCATGTCCAGCTCTACGCAGATGCGAAAAGAGTGGTGAACGACAAATCCTTGGCCAAACGGGTAGCCAATTATTTTATCGATGTGGTTGCAGACACGCACTGTGTTAAGAAAAGAACGACGGGTATTCCAGAATTACGTCGCTCCCTTACAAAGGGGAAAGTCGATCAGGTGATCACCTCCCTTTACCAGAGGATCTGGGGGATCGATCTTGGGCTTCCTTTACGGGTTGGCCGTGGGGATGCAGATGAAGAAGTGGTTCGACGCCTGGCCCGGATTCCTTATCTTGATCGTGCGAGATGGCGCGATAGTATTCAGAAGTTTGCTCGGTCCATCAAACCCTTTCTGATGGAAGAGCAGAAGGAGCAGGAGGGAAGCCATGGGAAGGGCGAATCCAATCCCATGGGCGAGCACAATTTCGACCATTATTCTCTCGATGAGATCGATCAGGGACTCCGGGATTATGCTCAACAGACGATGAAGTTAGCCGATTTTCGTGAGGTGGTTGAAGATTTATCGGAAGACCTCAAAGAGGCGGGCTATGGGATGGAAGGAGGCATGGGCAGGGGGCAGGGAAGTCCCCTCGATGCCGATATCCTCTTCTATATGAAATTGGCCGAGCATTACGCTCTTCCCATCAGGAAAACCCCAATCGAAGAGAAAGGAACCTTGCACCCTCACTCCCACTCTCCATGGGAAGTGGGATCGCCTTTCCGGGATATCGATATCTGGACCAGTTTTGGAAAGATCATGCCCGGGGTGACTCAGATCTGGAAGAAGCGGGAGGGAAGGGGGAGAGGAAAGGTCGACGGGACACCCGACTGCCTGATTGCTATCGATTCTTCAGGGAGCATGATTAACCCCCGGAAAAACCTTTCGTATGCGGTGTTGGGAGCGGCCTGTGCCACCGACGCCTATCTCCGCAATCATTCAAAAGTCGCTGTCTACAATTTCAGCGACGCTCCGATGGGCGGGAAAGATATCCTGGATTATACACATCGCCGGGAGGTGGTCTACAGCACCCTCTGCAAATACTTTGGAGGAGGGACGGCCCTCGACATGGACGATCTGATGCCCCTGATCCATGGGAGGAAAAACCTTGATCTTTTCATCATTACCGACATGAAAATCACGAACCTTGAAACTTTGATTGGATATTTCGAAAAGATTCAAAACCGAATTACAGCCGTTCATATGGGTGAAAACCCATACGCTGCGAGATTCGAAAAGGCAGTGGGGAATCGCAAGAATATTGATGTCTTTACAGTCAAAAAGAAGGAAGATATCCCCCATATTGTCCTGGGCAGAATCCGTGAATATTTCAGTGCCACACCAGGTAGACCCTAAACGCTTAACCCTTGTTTACGATCCCTGGAAGATATGTTATAAAAATCTCCGACTCAAGATGTCGAGATCCATTTCCATTCCTATTCTTCTTGTGAGGAAGGTTAAGGATGACTGAATGAACCACCAGATCTTGGAAGCACGACATACCCACCAGGAGATTGTGCGAAAGTATAATCTCATTGCCTCGGTTTATGACCTCTTCGGGATTTTGATGGAATCGAAGGCGCGACAACGGGCTCTCAAGATGGTTGAAATTCGAAACGGCGAGAAAGTCCTTGAAGTTGCCTTTGGGACAGGTCTCAATTTCGTCGAGATCCTCAAGCGGAATCCTCTGGGATGGGTCGAGGGCATCGATGTCTCAACGAAGATGCTGGAAAAAACAAGAAAAAGGATATTGAAGATAGGACAAAAGAATTACACCCTCCATCTGGGAGATTGTCGACGCCTTCCGTTTCAGGACGAGACATTTGATGTGTTGATGAATCAGTACCTTCTTGACATCCTTCCTGTAGAAGATTTTATTCCGCTTCTCCGGGAATTCAGACGTGTGTTAAAGCACGGAGGAAGATTGGTGCTTGTTCATATGACCAAAGCTGAAAAGTGGATCAACCAGATCTATGAAGGGATTTATAGATTAAAGCCTCCACTTTTGGCAGGGTGCAGAGGCGTAATGGCCCAACCCTTCTTTGAAGAGATTGGTTTGAGAGATTTTGAGAGAGAATTTGTCTCACAGTTTGGATTTCCATCCGAGGTGGTCAAGGGGGTCAAACGATAAGGTTTCTGTGATCAAGGATTAGGCACTTTGAGGAGAGATCTGATAGTAAATGACTTTTGCAGAGCAAGGACAGATTTATCAACAGTTTTTGCACAGCAAAAGTGGAAAAAGGATTGATTCTTTGACTGCGCCCAAAGCGCGCTCAGGAACAACGCTCGGCAAACTCAGGTCTTTGGGCCGGAGTGCCAAAGGGCTGATTTACATAAATTAAAAAGGGATCAGTTAGAGGAGGGCCTTAACTGATCCCCGCCTGTACACCAAATGGGGGTGAAACAAGGAGGTGATATGGTTTGATGTACTGGCTAATTTAATTTAACATATGTTGGTAAATATTTCAACTGAAAGTGGATTGGTATCAAGTCTGCCTCTAAGAACTCACCAACGAACCATATCCTTTTAATATCGTTATTTTTTTTAGAAACCTCGATTAAGGCCGATCAGGAAGAAGCAAGGGCCGTTCGTGAGAAAGAGGTGCCCAGAAGAGGCCAAACCCTGCAAAGCAAAACCAGAATGGACAAAGTAAGTGAAAAGATTTCATAGAAGTTAAAAAAAGTGCTTATTTATCCCAACCCCGTCAGAATTAGCTAACCCATCATACTTTAAAGACTACTTTATAACTTAATTTCTTTGGTGGTAAATTTGTTACCCCAGGTCTGACAATTTGTAGAATATTTAATTACAGAATTACTTGGTATTAATTTTGCTTGAAGTGTCACAAGGCCAATATGGCCAGTTCTTGAACAAAAAAAAGGTGAAGACCTGATTGTTTACCGAAAAAATTATTTTATTTCCTGATTCCATTCACATGGCATCAAAAATGCATTTGTCTTATCACAACGTGATTTCAACATGGATCAACAAAATATTAACAGCCGACAAAATATCCCCAATATGACGCCACAGAACAAAATGGGTGTCCTCGCGATCGAGAAACGAAGACACCCCCGCTATAGCGTGGAGCTTCCCTTGGACTACTCCCGAGTGAACGGAAAGGAGACTTTTGGAGGGATTGTCGCCAATGCCAGTGAAGGAGGACTTCTCGTCTATCTGCCTGAAATTATGCAGATTGGGGATGCGTTAAAAGTAGAGATCTTTTATACCTCAGGGTTGGAGTTGAAGTCAATCAAGGCCATTGCAAAAGTGGTCTGGTACGATTTGGCTGCAAAGGAGAGCTGGGGTGAACATCGATATGGCCTCCAGTTCCTCTCAATCGAAGAAAAAGACTACGAGAGACTGAAAGCCCTGCTGAGAGAAGTTGGAAAATAAAATGGGGCTTGTATTTATATAAGGTTACAAAATTGTTCATTGAAACAGGTCGAAGATTACATCTTTGACCTCTCTTCCCTAAATCGTCGTCCTTTTATCAAAAGGAATCGAAGAATCAATTCAGCTCCTTCCGCTGAGAAAGCCGTTTTGTTTTCGGAGATGGGTAACCTGACATGTCACTTGGGCTATCTTCTGCAAAATATCCGGAATCTGAGTCGATCAATACTCAAATGCTCAAAGGCCTCTGCACCATCAAGACCGGCAGTTGGGTGCTTAAAAAAAAGATAAATAAGAAATAGGTTGAATTTATTTTAAATTTTATTTAAAAATAGGAGTGTGATCCGAAAAAGGGATAGGCTGTGAACGAGACAAAGGAAGCAAAGTCCCATTACGGCATTGTCAATTTTGAAAGGAGAAGATTCCCCCGGTTTTCTATCGATTTGCCTATCGAGTATTATCGGACAGATTCGGGAATCCGTTTTTCGGGGCGAGCCCTCAACGCAAGCGAAGGCGGACTTCTGGTCTATCTCCCAGAAAAGGTAGAAATCGGCGAAACCTTAAGATTAAAGCTTTTTTTCACCTTCGGCCATGATCTTATTGCGATTGAGGTGGTCGCTCAGGTGGCGTGGATTGACATCCACCTTGGGGAGGAATGGGGAGACTACCGATCCGGTTTGAAGTTTGTCGATATCTCGTCAGAGGATCTTAATAGATTAAAGAATTTCTTAAAGAACCTTTCAGAATGATAGAATGCGGCTTTTCCTTTCCAGATTAGATGGAGAAGTCGCTATTTTGACCTCCTTCATTATCTAAAATCTAAACTCTCATCAGGAAATCTGCGAGAGAATGAGAAATTAAAAGGATCGACAATGAACATTTTTGCTGACCTGTCGATGCTTTTCGTCGGGATCGTAAAGGGAAGGGTGACGATGAAAAGGGCGGTCCCTGCGATCCCGGCTGCAACCCCGAGTGGTCTTGCGACGAGAAGATCCATCATGGGTAGCTCTTCGTCCGGCGTCTTCGTCTGAGCCCATCCTTCAACAGAGAGAGCTGCACTCAGCAGGATTAGGGTGAGGAGAATAACCAATTCTTTTTTCATCATATTCCTCCTTAAAGTATTTTGGATCAAACTATCATAGCTTTCCTGAAATGTCAATCTTTGAAGAAGAAAGAACAATGATCTTTCAAGAGGAGAGGTTATCTCGTTTCGTGTTGAATGATTTTTTCAAACCAGGAGGTGAGTCCCCTGGCAACATAGAGTTTTAGGATGAGAAAATTAACCCTCGCCAGATGAAGACTAAGAAGTATTTCCTTCTTTGTCCACCTTCCCATATATCTCTCTCCATGTTACAATTTTTCGTTTAAAGAATGACTTTAGAATTAAAAAGAAGCAAATTTTCTGCCATGAAAC